>JAKPFN010000149.1 GCA_029551395.1 Armatimonadota bacterium
GAAGCGATAAAGGGTTTCAAACTACTTGATGTAATGATGCGCCGTTATGATGTTGTAGTAACGAATCCTCCGTACATGGATAGCCGTGACTACAATGATAGGTTGAAGAAGTTTATTGAGAAAACATATCCTGCGAGCAAGCGTAATTTATACTCTGCCTTTACTGAAAGGTGCCTTGAATTCCTCGGTGAAAACGGAAGGCTTGGCATTATTACGGGACAAAGCTTTATGTTCCTGTCTTCATTTATCAAATTTAGGCAGAATACACTGGATGCGCATGTAATTGAATGCCTTACTCAATTCGATTATGGGCTATTTGCTGATGCGCGTGTAGATACAACAGCATTTGTACTCCGCCGAGAGGTAGATACAAACATCAGGTCCGAATCAGTCAGTACATTCTTTAGAGTAGTTAAGGGTGATACTTCTGAATCCAAGCGCCTTGCCTTTGAGAATGCGCTGCAGTCACTTCGTCAAAACGAGGCACATCCCTGTGTTTATCGTTATCGTCAGAGTTATTTTGACACCATCCCGGGAAGCCCATGGGTATATTGGATGACCCCTGGACTGAGGAGACTGTTCCAGACGCTGCCGAAGCTGGGTGAGATTGCTCCAGCAATTCATGGGACTGCGACCTATGACAATTTTAGATTTCTTAGATACTGGTGGGAAATTGGCATAAATAATGTTGGCCTGTACAACGAATCTTGGTCAGATTTCACAGGAAGCAATCTAGATTATGTTCCATACATGAAGGGTGGTTCTTTCAAACGATGGTATGGTAATCAAGAATATGTTATTCAACTTCTGAATGAAGGACAAGTGCTTACTGTTTTCTTAGAATATAAGCAAGATTGTATTCGCGGGGCTGACAAGATATTCCGCCGCGGTGTGACTTATTCGTATCTCACTTCAGGTTCGTTTGCTGCCAGATTGTCTCCTGGTGGATTCATTTTTGATGTTGCAGGATCCTCCCTTTTTCCTGATGATACATTTCTGACATTAGGAGTATTAAATTCAGAATTTGCAGCATTTGGACTTAAGCTGATCAATCCAACCGTCAATTTTCAGGTTGGTGACCTTGCTCGGCTGCCTGTTCCAAAAGAATCCAGCGACACAATACATGGATTGGTGGATGAAGCGGTTGAGATTGCTAAATGCGACAGCAAGGACAGTGAGACGACCTACGATTTCGTCTCACCACCATGGGACGGCTCCATAGATCTGACCTTGCAGGCACTAAACGATCGAAAGAAACGGCTTGCTGAAGTTGAACGGCTGATAAATGAAGAAGTTTACCGGCTGTACGGCATATCGGAAGAAGACAGGGCCGCAATAGAAGCAGAACTTGCTGAGCCTTCAATGGCTGCCAACGGCGAAGAAGAGACCGAAGCTGTTGAAGTTGAAGAAGAAAGCACGGAAGAGGCTCCTAAAGGCGCTGACCAGCTTGCTCTGAGGTGGATAAGCTACGCAGTTGGAATCGTGCTTGGTAGGTTCAAGCCCGGTATGGACGATTCCATAGGTTGCGGACGCTTCACCGATACCGCAGCCGAAGCACTAAGAGCACTTGCTGATAGTGACGGCATCGCAGTGCTGGATGAAGGGCATCCGGATGACCTTGTAACCAAAGTAGAACGTGCCCTGGAGATAGCGTTGGGTGAGGCTGGCGCTGCTGAAGTAATTACAGCAGCTCTTGGGACTTCTGCTGACACTACATCACTCCTGAGGCGTTACCTGGAGCGGGACTTCTTCAAACAGCACATACAGCTTTACCGCAAGCGCCCTGTATATTGGCTGCTGCAGTCTCCCAAGAAGAGTTACAGTGTGTACGTGTTCCATGAGCGCATAACTTCGGACACATTGCCTCTTATTCTCGGCAACCGCTACCTCGGAGGAAAGATTAACCAGATAAAACAGCGTATCGATGATCTTAGCTCAGAGGCTAGATCAGCAGAAGGATCAGCTAAGCGCAAGCTGGAGAAGGCTCTTGAAAGTCTTGAAGGTATTCTGCTGGACCTTGGAGCATTCGATGAGGCAATTCATCGCGTCCTTGAGATGAAAAACGACAGCGGACAGACTGTGGGATGGCAGCTGGCAATAGACGACGGAGTAATATTGAACATGGCTCCAATACACGAGTTGATTCCATCCTGGAGTGTCGAGCCGAGGAAATTCTGGGCTCAACTGGAAGCTGGAGATTACGACTGGGCTCATACTGCCATGCGTTACTGGCCAAAGCGGGTTCGGAGTAAATGTAAGAGCAACAAATCATTCGCTATCGCACATGACAGGCTTGATCTTTATGAGGAGGCCGGCTAGTGGGTGTCGTAGTTGATTATTTAGCAAAAAGCATCACAGATCAAGTCAGTGACTGCGGCATTGTAGTCTGGTACGACCCGGAAAACGCATATACCGATCTCGTAAGCCAGCTTGATATTCCTGATACAACCATAGCCCACTATGAAGGCAGCTTTTTTGCTCTCAGACGTGCAGTAGATCATCTGATGAACGGACTGGAACCCCCCAGGCTTGTAGTTTATGTGCCAATGAACCAATTGGACAGCCAAAATGCCTTAGTTGAGCTGGAAGCCGCAGGTACGGTTATGAAACCAGGAGAGCAGTCTGCTGTCAAGAATACCCAGCTATCCTTTATTGCACAAAACGCTGCCATATTGACAGGCCAGTGCACCGAGGAGTGTGTAAAACAGCTTGTTAAGGACATAGAAGCCGGAAAGCTCAAGACTATAGAGGAGATCGAGCAGGTTATAGGCCACGGAAAACCCTCAGTACTTCAGATTATCTTTGGATCGTTCGATCCTGAAGACATCGCGCTCACTTTCTTAAGTGATCCTAGCCGTGATAAGAAGATAGAAGAGAAGATGGCGCTCGGTGAGCTTGAGGGCTTGTTACAGCTTGTGCTTCAGATATCATCACTAGATACCGAAAGTGTCTCAGACTATAGAAAAAGGCTGTCCAGATATGTTCTGGCAACAGAGTTTGTTGCAGGACTTGGAGATAACATTCCAGCCAAGCTTCAGAGCATAAAGATAGCTGAAGAATCTGCTGCTCAGAGTGTATGTATCAAGCTTGCCAATCATTGGAGAGCAAGACGAGACCTTCGAGATAGCTACATTGAGTTTGCCAAGCAGGTGGAAAATGAACTCGGGCTTCGAACGATTGACTTTTCATTGGACCAGCTTGCTGAACTGGAGACTTTTCCTGTAATAGAAGCAAAACTCCATCAGATCGTAGAGGACTCTGTCTTACAGAATGTCACAGAACAAGACTTTGCACTGGTAAAGACAAAGAAGAACAGCTTTTGGGCTGAGAGTGTTCCCGAGGTCAGAGCACGTTGGGAGCTCTTATCCACATCTATTGGATTATTGCTTGAGGCCGATAACATAGAAGCTCAACTGCAATCTGCAAAAGCTGGCGCTAAAGCAGTATTTGAATCATATACGGCGAATGCACACCCCTGGTGCCAACTGGATACGTTGTACAGGCATCTTGAGCGTCAGTATAACGAGTTTAACTTCGGAAGTGATAAAGACTACGATGCCCTCCAGAAGGTGATTGCAAAAGCAAAAAACCGATATTCGGATGTTGGCGCCGCTTTAGCTGAGAAGTTCCTGAGGGAGTTGAGTTCAGCGAAGTTTGAACTGCCCGGAATTCTGAAGCAGTCAGATATCTGGGCAAAAAAGGTAAAGTCCAGGCTAGCATCAGGCAAGGTAGCGTATGTATGGGTAGATGCGCTCCGATATGAGATGGCCCGAGAGCTTGCTCAGGCACTCCAGGATGATTTTGAACTGGAATTCGTTCCAGCAACTGCCACTGTTCCCACAATAACTGAGATTGGAATGGCATCACTGCTTCCTAATGCGGAAAATGGTCTGGAAATCGTACCTGCAGGTGAGGGCAAGCTGGCTCTCAAGGTTAACGATACGGTTATCAAAGACAGGCCTGGACGCGTTAAATTCCTAAAAGAACACGCTGGCGTTGAAGTGTTTGATGTAAAACTCGATGACCTGCTGCCTAACCCCAGCAAGAAGATAAGAGACGGCATCAAGAACGCGGATTTAATACTGGTCACTTCCCAAGAGATTGATTTACTGGCAGAAGGAGATCATGTAGCCCTCGCACGACAGGTGATGGACAACATGTTATGCCAACTTGCTCGTGGTTTCCGGATGCTGGTACAACTTGGTGTAGAGACCATTGTTGTTACCGCAGACCACGGTTATCTGTTCGGTGATGAGCTTGGAACAGAGATGAAAATCGATCCTCCCGGAGGCAAAACAGTGGACTTGCACCGCCGGGTCTGGGTTGGAAAAGGTGGAACTGCAGATCAATCTTATATGCGGGCTGACATAGCGGAGTTTGGGTTGGCAGGTGATTTGGAGATTGCTGCTCCCTGGAACTTCGCGGCCTTTAAAGCTATTGGCAGCAATGCATACTTCCATGGAGGTCTGTCTCCTCAGGAATTAATCATACCTGTGATAACTCTTCTCACAAAAGAAAAGGCGGCTAGTGGTCCTGCTGCAGACATTGAGTGGATTCTTTCCCCTGGCAGTGATAGAATCTCCACTCGCTTCTATTCGGTAATGGTGCAGGCAAAGAGTACAGGGCTGTTTGATTTTACTCCTCCAAGAGTTCTTCTGGAGGTTCGTGAAAAAGGTGAGCCAGTATCAAGAGCAGTCAGTGCATCTTACGGTTTTGAGCAAACCACCGGAGAGGTCCATTTGAGAATGTCCAGTGATGATCCCAGGTCTGTTGATCCCAACACAATTACGTTGATGATTACACAGGAGCCAAAACAGAAGACCCTGAGTTTGCATTTACTGGATGCTACAACTGGAACTGAGCTTGCCAGGCTGGACAAGATAGAGGCTGCACTACTAGAATACTAATCTGTAATCAACGGAAGTTCAGGTGAAATGATATGATGTCTGAGTTTGATCAGAAGGCAAATTCCATATTTGCGGGAAAAGTCGTTCGTAAGGATTTGGTAAGGAAAGTAAAAGTAGGGGCAAACGTACCTGTCTTTGTTCTGGAATATCTCCTTGGTAAATACTGCGCTACCGATGATCCCGCAGCTATCGAAGCAGGCCTGAATCTGGTCAACTCAACATTGGCAAGGAATTTTGTGCGTCCGGATGAAGCAAACAAAGCTCAGTCTTATGTCAGAGAAAAAGGACAACACACACTGATCGATAAAGTGAAGGTGCGCTATCTATCGGAAGAAGACAAATACTGGGCAGAGTTTGTAAATTTCGGGCATAAAAACGTCCACATCCCTGAGAGATACATACGCGAGTATGATCGCTTGTTAATGGGTGGTATATGGGCTCAGATAGACATACATCACGAATACGACGAAGAGGCAAAAGGAAAGAAGAGTCCTTTCTGGATTGACAGTATCAAGCCTATCCAGTTGGCGACGTTTGATATTGATGAATACCGCAACTGCCGCAGAGCGTTTTCTACCGATGAATGGATCGATTTACTGATTAGAAGCATTGGGATGGAGCCATCTGGTTTTGACCGAAGACTCAAGATGCTGTTTCTTACCAGGCTTATACCACTCTGCGAGCAGAATTATAATCTGGTAGAGCTTGGTCCGAGAGGAACTGGTAAATCATACGCTTATCAAGAGTTAAGCCCTTATGTTATCCTTCTTACTGGTCCAACTACTGTTGCAAATCTCTTTTATAACATCGCTACAGGAAAAATGGGACTCGTTGGGCTTTGGGATTCTGTAGCTTTTGATGAAGTTGCTGATCTTCAGAAGATGCCCAAGGAAGTTGTTACTACGCTGAAAACATACTGCGAGTCCGGAACATTTGCTAGAGGCCGTGATGCACTGTCTGGTAACGCTTCGATTGCGTTTTTCGGGAACACCAATCAGCCTGTTGAGATAATGGTTCGTTCTTCACACCTGTTTGCTCCATTGCCGGATGTAATACGAGAGGATCTTGCATTTCTTGATCGTATCCACTTCTATTTACCCGGTTGGGAAATCCCAAAGATGCGGATGGAGTTCTTCACCGACCATTATGGTTTTGTTGTAGATTATCTTGCAGAAGCACTTCGAGAACTCAGGCGGCACAATTATACAGAAACGGTTGATCACTACTTCTCGTTAGGCTCACACTTAAATGCACGTGACGTAAAGGCTGTCAGAAAAACGGTATCTGGACTGATGAAGCTGATATATCCTGATGGTGAAGTAACCAAGGATGAGTTAGCAGAGATTCTAGACTTGGCAGTTGAAGGCCGCCGTCGTGTGAAAGAACAGCTCAAGAAGATGGGGTCATTTGAATATCATCAGACTTCTTTCTCCTATATAGATATTGAAACTCGTGAAGAACAATATGTTGGTGTTCCAGAAGAAGGCGGCAGAGACCTTATTTCCACGGATCCGCTTGCTCCGGGATCAGTATACGTTGCATCAGTAGATGATCAAGGGAAAGTTGGATTGTATAGGCTTGAGGTAGGTTGTTCTGCTGGAACTGGTAAGCTTAAGGTTACAGGCGGAGTAGATGGAACAATGAAAGAGTCTATTCAAAGAGCCTTCGCCTACTTACAAGGTCATAAAGTCAATATGGGAATTGGGCAGGCATTTGACACTACAGATTTTCATGTTGAGGCCATTGATTTGCTCGCGAACCGAATCCCTTGTGATGCTGGAATAGGATTCATTGTTGCTGTGTATTCAGCATTAAAGAAATTATCAGCACATCCAGGATTACTGGTATTTGGAGACTTAAGCATACAAGGAAACATAAAAGCTGTGAGATCGCTTGCCGAACCACTGCAAATAGGAATGGAAAATGGTGCTCGCCGTGCGCTAGTACCAACTGAGAACAAACGCCACTTTTTAGAAGTCTCAGCAGATATTGTTGAAAGGGTTGATCCGATATTCTACAGTGATCCGCTCACAGCTGCAATGAAAGCACTAGGATAAATGATTAAAGGTTACATGAGTCAATAAGGTATCTGCAACACAATGATACAATATGATCTCAAACACTACAGTGTCAAAATGCTTTTAGATAGAGATATGGCGCAGGACCATTCTAAGGTAACAGGTCTCTTACGTAAGAAGGGATCAAAGTGTAGTATAAAAACTCATAACCAGAGTAATCCTTATCATTTTGTGGATATATTGGTATTAGGTTTATACAGATAATACCATACCACATTTCTCATAGTAAAAGAACTTCCTCACAGATGACCTCCATCTGTAGTTCTCTCTCATCGCAAGCTACCAGAAACTTTGTATAGTAAGAATTTTGTATCTTTCCTTTTTGACTGTCAGTTCCTGTCATTGACAAAGTAGCGATCAAGCTGTATATTCCAGTCATACGTGCCAAGCTGTCGGAAGTGCTATTGGCAGAGCACGGACTTATGCAGGGGGCAAAGCTATGGCTTTAGAGATGATAGTTGGTCCGGCAGGAAGCGGAAAAAGCGATTATGCACTTGAGAAGATTCTTCAATATCAACCGGCTGAATGGGCGCAGTCTGTCAGATATATAGTTCCGACAATTAGAACTGTCCGGCAGGTTGAAGAAAGACTGCTGCAGAAAGCCAGAGTCTCCGGCATCCTTGGAAACGTAGTCACCACATTCTACAGTTTCGCCAATGAGTTCATCACACAAGCCGGCTTCTCAGGCCAGCTCATATCAGATATCCAGAAGTCTATTATGCTTGGTAGACTGGTAGCTGACAGCAGCCTGAGTTATTTCAAGCAGGCAGCTGAGTATCCCGGCTTTGTTGCTGCACTTGGAGAGATCATAGGGGAGATGAAGATCTCCCTTGTCACTCCCGAAGACTTGGACAATGCCCTCAGAAATGCATCCGGAGAGTTGGATCAAACATCCTTTGCAAAAATCACTGAGCTTGCTACTCTGTATAAACGATACCAAAAAGAAATTCTCGAGGGCCATCTGATTCACGACAGAGAAGGCCTTATGTGGAGGGCTCTTGAGATACTTCCAGGAAGCCAGGTTCTAGACAATGTCAAAGAAGTTATCTTTGCCGGTTTTCAAACTTTCACACCAGTCCAAAAAGAGTTCCTTCGGTTTGTTTCCTCCAAAGTAAATAGTGTATCGGTGCTTGTTTCATATGACAAGGCAAGGCCCGAAGTATTCGCACCTGTTGAGGATACACTAAAGTTCCTGATTGAGCTTGGAGCAGTGGAAAAGAAGCAGATTCCTGATGCTACGGTTACTACCTCCCTGGATCACTTGAAACACAGCATCTTTTCCGCCAGTGCTGAAAAGGTTGAGTCGGACGGATCAATCTGCTTGATCGAAGGTGGTATTCCTGTTATTGAGGCTCAGCTTGTTGCCGATGAGATCAGGCGGCTTGTAAGAGACAATGGATACAGTCCTTCAGATATTGCTGTTGTCGGAAGAGATATCGAGCAGTATAAAGACCGTCTTGAACGGATCTTCGGTGACAGTGGCATAGACATCGAGGCATCAAGCAGGCCACTGTCTGAAACCGCCGTCGCAAGGCTTCTCATCGACTGCCTTGATACGGTATCTGGAGGCTGGAAGCGCGAACAGGTCTTCCGCATCCTGAAATCAGAGCTTCTATCAAACGACATATCACAGGCCTGTCATGCAGAAGTGAATGCTCGTCAAGCGGGAATCCTGCAGGGCAGGGAGAAATGGCTTGAGGAATGGCCTGACCAGAAAGACCGCACACAGGAGTT
>JAKPFN010000152.1 GCA_029551395.1 Armatimonadota bacterium
ACTCAATGGAGAGACTCAATATGCACTTCGACCGTCTCAGGCCGACGGTCATCTGTCCGGCAAGCGGGTATATCAAGCATGACTATCTTGTTCCAGGCGGTTTCTACAAGGAAATGTGGGACTGGGACGGGTATTTTATCAGCATTCATCTTATCAGCCGGGACAGGGCAAATGCAACTTATCTGAAGTATTGGGCGTTGAGCTTCATCGAAGCCAGAGATGAAAATGGTTATGTTCCCGGATGCATAACTGTAAAGGGGCTGAACAAAAGGCTGGGCTACTTCCCAATGAAACCGTTTCTGGCACAGGGAGTGTATCTGGCTGCCACTACACTTGATGATTTCACGTGGGTTGATGAGAACTACGAGGGCATAAAAAGCATCGTTCAGAACCGCGAGAAGACGAATTTTGATCCCCATTATGGTTTATTCTTCTGGGATAACGCAATGCAGTCTGGCGCAGACAACAATGTGGCGCTTTCTAATGATCCATCAGCCGCCGGGTCTATTCTTGCTTGTGACATCAACACCTTCCAACTCAGGGAATACATCAGCCTGTGTAAATTGGCCGAAAAGCTGGGCAGGGATGATGATGCTGTGCTGTTCAAGCAGAAATCGGATGATCTGACCGAAGCCATAGCACGCTATCACTGGTCAGATGAGGATGAGAGCTATTGGAATGTCTTGCGGCAGTCTGGCGAACCAGTCCGGCGGGTGACTTACTCTAATTTCGTTCCGCTTGTGCAGAATTTGGCGCCGCAAGATGCAGGCAGGCGTATGATCCGCCGGTACCTGTGGAATGAGGAGCATATGTTATCGCCATTCGGTCTTCGTTCTCTTTCCAGGCAGGACCCGGACTACAACAATGAACTGATGATCGTTCCATATTCCAACTGGCAGGGGCCAATCTGGCCTATAACCAACTACCTCTACTTCCGCGCGTTGATGAACTACGGCTTCGAGGTTGAAGCAAGGCAGCTTGCAAAGATGATGATGGAAATCTGCCTTAGAGATATCGACCAGTGCGGCTCGATGCACGAAAACTACCATGCAGAGACCGGTGAGCCGCTGGCTCCATCGCCGGAGCATTTTTCTACAGGCAAGTTTGAAGGGTTTGTCGGCTGGAACCTGCTTGTTCAGAATATGCAGGAAGAGGTAGACAGCCTGGAAGATCCGCTCAAGATACAGTGAAGACATCAATGAAACCGGACGACATTATCAATCTGCTGGGAATGAAGCCGCTGCCTGAAGAAGGTGGATATTTTATCGAGACTTATCGATGTCTTGATGGCATTCCTGCTGGCTCTCTGCCGGAGTGTTATTCTGGGTCTCGATGTTTCAGTACGGCTATTTATTACTTGCTGACCTCTGATACATTTTCTGCCATGCACAGGCTGGTAAGTGATGAAGTCTTCCACTTCTATCTTGGTGATCCTGTAGAAATGCTTCAGTTAATGCCTGACGGTTCAGGGAAAGTAATAACTTTAGGGCCAGATATCTTCAACAATCAGCATCCTCAGGTTGTTGTGCCTAAAGGAGTGTGGCAGGGAGCCAGGATTACAAGTGGCGGCCAGTTCGCGCTGCTTGGAACTACGGTCGCTCCAGGTTTCGAGTATGCCGATTATGATCACGGCCGCAGGGAGGATTTAATCAAAGCTTACCCCGAATTCGAAGATTACATTATTTCGTTGACCAGATAATAAGTCAGGTATCTCCTATAAAATACAATTTACCTGTTCCTAGATTACCTACATGGCTTTTCCTCTTTGCATACCAGAAAGTGCAGTCCATTGAACTCGAGCCTTGCTCGTAGTAACAATCTCTTATATTAGCTTCGCGCTCGTTTATTGTCTTCAGCGGTGAGAGGTAATACTTAGAAGCAATTTGTTGAAACGATGAATTGTTGCAAGGACTAATCTAGTCTAGCTCATCT
>JAKPFN010000164.1 GCA_029551395.1 Armatimonadota bacterium
AGCTGAGAGAGCTTTGCATTCTTGCTGTGGGCTATCTCCGCAAGCTCGTTCAGCGCCTTGAGGTTGGCCGGATTCAGCCAACTCTGCCCTTCCTCATGACCGTAAAGCCTCGATCCAGCCGGAGCAGTGCCTGTCAGATACTTTTCAGTAAGAAGCCCCTGTTCGAGCGGACTCCAGACGATTATCCCAATGCCTTCCTTCGCACAACGAGGCATCAGAGTTGCCTCTATCCCTCTTTGGAACATGTTGTAGCGAGGCTGGTTGGAGATGAACCTGGGCAGACCAAGCTCATCAGCAACCTCCAAGGCATCCCGAAGCTCTTCGGTATCGAAATTGGAACAGCCGGCATACAGCACCTTGCCCTGTTCCATCAGTATAGCCATTGCTTCGAGCGATTCCTCGATAGGAGTATCATTATCCGGCCAGTGGAACTGGTAGAGGTCTATGTAATCAAGACCGAGCCTCCGCAGGCTACCTTCCGCAGCTTCGAGTATATGTTTTTTACTCAATCCCTCGCCATTTGGACCATCCCACATCCTGCCTCTGCATTTGGTAGCAACAACTACCTGCTCCCGGGGCTTAGTCTTGAGCCAAGTGCCGAGGATTTCCTCCGCGCGGCCTTTTGCATAGATATCAGCAGTATCAAAAAAGTTGATTCCAAGTTCCCATGCCCTGTCGAAAATGGCATGAGAAGCCTGCTCGTCGAGCTTATCTCCAGAAGTAAGCCAGTTGCCAAGAGAAATTTCCGAAACCTTCAGTCCACTATCGCCAAGTCTTCTATAGTTCATCATGCCTCCGATGCTCTTTACAAGTAGTAAATAATACGTCCGGCTGCCAACCGGCTCAGCAAGTATGATACCCACCTGCTGCAATCAAATCAACCCCAAAGCCTGATAGACTGAAAATAAATCCTGAAGTAGAATAGAATTGTTGAACATCTCAGGAGCAGTAAACATGACAGGATTGATAAAAATAGCCTCAGTAGTTTGTTTGATTTTACTCGCGGCTGCAAGTCTGCCTGCCGAGGATATCGCAACTGACGAATGGAAAAAGCTCAGTGAATCGGGAGTAACGCTGGAATATCGGCCTGGAGATGAAGAAATAGCTGCCCAACTTCTGCCGGAGATTGTGAAGAAGGTCAAAGATGTTCCGGTCAGGGACACAGAGCGTCTGCTCAAGCAGTTAGACGATATGACCGCTGCCAGAGCTAAATCCCTGCAGTTCATCGGAGACCAGTTGGGGCTTGAGGAGCCTGGGTATGCAATGGCTCACGTACAGGATACGATGATCAACTTTGTCCGACAGTCTGTTCTCGTCATGCCTGAGGTGCATCATATCAAACTGTGGCGGAAGGATGAGCTGATCGACCGGATCAAGTCGGCAAACAACGACACCGGGATGGTCTACGATGCCAAAACTGATACATTCTCGCTTTCCATCACCGAAACCGAGACAGGAAGTGTCTCGTTAAAGTCGATGGTCCCGGTTCCTGTCGCATTTACTCCTGACCAGCCAATCGAGCAGATAGTGGAATCAGCAAAAAGTGCGATAGATGCCTGCATGGACAGCAATTTTTCCGAGAGTTGGACACCGTGGGCAATTTATTACGAAGTTGCTCAAGCTGGACTGATCCAAGAATGTAACATAAACTCGCTTTTCAGAAGATGGTTCTGTGAGGGAGTAGCCCGGTGGGTAGCTGAGATGTGCACTAAGGAGGTATTCGGAGAAGATACATATCAACAGGCAAGAGCAAGCGCTGGCGATATCGAAAAATACCAGGCTTTGAAGGAAAAAGTGGACCTGTTGGGATGGAGAGCGCCTGAAGCCGAAACAGAACTGCCTAGACCGGTTATGGACAAAGATCTGGCTAAAGCTCACTCAGCATTTGCTGTCTATGAGATAAGACGGCTGCTCGATAATCAATCAGGAAGAGTGCTTCAGTCGATTCTGACATGGGCAGGAAACAATCAGCCAGTAACATCTCAGGGGATTCTGGATGCAATCAAGAAGGTCACAGAGGAAGATCTGTCAGACCGGCTTAAGGACTACGGGACTGTTCCAGGTGACAAGTTCAAAGGTATGGCTTTGACAGCAATAAAGACAGGCACTACGGACAGAACAAAACCCAATGTAACCCCAAAATGGACATCTACAATACCGATTGTCCTGGACGGCAATCATCTCATCCTGTTCGGTTTCAGATATGAACTGCTCAATCCACCGGCAAAAGGGAAGATCATTCTGTGGAACCCGGACAAAGAGATAAAACATGTGGAAGAATTCGAGCTTGCCGAACCTGTCGGACTGCATGTGATTGCGCTTGATATTACTGAGGAATACAAGCCTGGGAGTTATACATTCACCTTGACATTCGATGGCCAGGTTTATCGAGATGTGCCGTTCACACTGACTGATGAAGGAGCGGGAGGTCAGGAGCCATAGGCCAGAGGTTAGAAGTCGGGAACCTTACCCTCGGGTTAAATTTTTACCCTCGGGCTAAATTTTTACCCTCAGGCTAAATTTTTTACCCTCGGGCTAAATTTGCAATTTAGCCCGGAGAAACAGCCAAGGGATTTGCAATCCCGACCATTGATGTTTCAGATGATGATTCGGGATCATATATCCCTCAGCTATCAGTCCGGGAGGAATTGCAAATCCCTCCCGAGGGGAGGTGATGACCATACTCGTCACTCATCACTCGCAACTCGTCACTTCTCTTCACTCTCCGTTGACCGTCTTCCATTGAGAGTGTTATAATTTGCTGAGCCGGATGGCAGTAATGAGGAAGGCCGCCGGTATGGAGTGAGAAGGTTGGCTGCCGCTGCGATGAGTGTAGGTTCCGGCAACTGTATCATCAGAAAGAGATAGCTGCCATTTTGTCCAGAACATCTGTATCAGTAGAGTGAACTATTCAGTAAGCTCAAAAGCAGGGACAACTCATCGATGCTACTCAGGGGCGTAAGACAAATATCGTCCTATTTATGAATAACAGCCAGGTGGTAATATCCGCTCTCGGCCAGGAGACCATTGCAAAACGCACAGCGTCTCCACTACGAATCTCCGAAAACAAAAAATGCAGATTTGGGATAATTACCGGCGTAAAACCGGTTTGGTTATAGTCTTGTCCGGCCCATCAGGAGTCGGAAAAGACAGCGTGCTTGAAGAGTTCACCAGGCAGTGTCCCCAGGTAACGCGATGTGTTACGGTTACAACCAGGCCACCGCGAAACAATGAACAACAGGGAGTGGACTACCACTTCGTGTCGGTAGACAAGTTCCGGCAGATGGTGGATGAGGGGCAGTTTCTTGAGTTCGCTGAAGTACATGGCAACCTTTACGGCACTCCGAAACCCTGGGTACTTGAGCAAATGGCAGCCGGACGAGACAGTATATTAAAAATCGACGTACAGGGCGGTATCTCGGTGAAAAACCAGATACCTGAAGCTGTTATGATCTTTCTCGTGCCGCCAAGCCTGGAAGAATTGGAAAGAAGACTCAGAAGCAGGCTCACAGAGACAGATAATGACATCGAAAAACGGCTTCTCAACGCGCGAAGTGAGCTTGAGCATATTCCTTATTACGAATACATAATTGACAATGACATTATCGAAAACGCAGTCGAGAAACTGAGGGCTATTATAATTGCAGAACACAGCAGAATCGTGTCCCATTGCTGATTTGGCTGGGAAGACAATCATACTGGGTGTTACAGGCAGCATAGCAGCGTATAAAGGAGCTGAGATTGCAAGTTCTCTCGTCAAGATGGGCGCTGATGTGCATGTCATAATGACAGAATCTGCAACCAATCTGGTAGGTCCCGCTACCTTCCGAGCGCTTACCGGTAATCCAGTGCTTACAAGCATGTGGGATGAGCCAAAAGCAGGAGAGATTACCCATGTTGCACTGTCTGAAAGAGCCGACCTGATGCTTATAGCACCAGCGACTGCAAATATAATAGGTAAGCTGGCAAACGGCATCGCTGACGATATGCTCACAACCGCTGCTCTGGTAGTCCGGTGTCCTGTGCTTATTGCTCCTGCAATGAACAGCCGGATGTTCACCAATGCAGTGGTAATAGGCAATATGGACCGGTTGAAGAACCTCGGCTGGACGTTCATCGAGCCTGACACTGGCAGATTAGCGTGTGGTGAAGAAGGTGTAGGCAGGCTCGCAGACCCGCAGATGATCCTGGCTGCCGTGCTTGCTGCACTCAAAGGCGGAAAGAAGGACTTTGTAGGCGTCAAGTTTCTCATCACAGCCGGACCAACAAGAGAACCGGTCGATCCTGTGCGGTTTGTTTCCAACTATTCTTCAGGCAAAATGGGATATTCCATCGCTGAAGCTGCTGCCGAGCGTGGTGGACTGGTAACACTGATCAGCGGGCCAACGGAGATTCCAATTCCTTCCAGTGTTGGAACTGTCCAGGTCCAAACAGCCCAGGAAATGCTGGATGCCGTAATGGAGAACCTGCTGGCAGCCGATATCGTAATCGCAGCAGCAGCCGTCGCAGATTATCGGCCAACTCATAAAGCTAATCAGAAACTCAAAAAAGAAGATGAGTGGCTCAGGCTTGAGCTAGAAAAGACGGAAGATATTCTCAAACGAATCGGCGAGATGAAAGGCAAAAAGCTGCTCATCGGTTTTGCCGCAGAGACTGAAAACCTGATGGTCAATGCCATCAAGAAGCTGAAAGAGAAGAATTTAGACCTTATCGTAGCTAACGATGTATCGGACCCGCAGGGTGTGTTTGGAAGCGATACGAATGTTGTTACTTTGATCCCCAGGCAAGGTGAGCCTGTTAACTGGCCTAGAATGTCTAAGCGCGAGATAGCGCATGCAATACTCGACTATATACAGTCGAATCTTTGGGAGGGACCTGCTTGAACAAACGAGATTTTACTTTTACTTCAGAGTCCGTGACAGAGGGACATCCAGATAAGCTTGCCGATCAGATATCTGATGCGGTATTAGACGCAATACTCGAACAGGATCCGCTCGGGCGTGTTGCGTGCGAGTCATTGTTGACCACAGGTATGGTTATTGTCGCAGGGGAAATCACTACCAATGCATACGTAGAGATCCCGGACATCGTCCGCCGCACTCTTGAACAGGTTGGATATACGCGAGCCAAATACGGGTTCGATTTCCAGACGTGCGGAGTTATGACAGCCATCCAATCCCAGTCTCCTGATATTGCTATGGGTGTAGACACCGGAGGCGCTGGTGACCAGGGAATGATGTTCGGCTATGCCTGCAATGAAACGCCTGAGCTTATGCCTATGCCTATCATGCTCGCACATAAACTGGCCAGACAGTTGGCCGCAGTGCGAAAGAACGGAGATGTTCCCTATCTCAGACCGGATGGCAAGTCCCAGGTTACTGTCCAGTATGAAGACTGGAAGCCAGTTCGCATAGATAAGGTTGTTATTTCGGCCCAGCACCAGCCGTCTATCCCACAGGAGACCATCCGGGAGGATATTATCAAACACGTCATCAAGCCGATACTTGATAAGGCGGACATGGACGGCAACACCGAGATCTTCATTAATCCTACAGGCAACTTTGCAATAGGAGGGCCTCAGGGTGACACAGGACTTACCGGGCGGAAGATCATCGTAGACACCTATGGCGGTATGGCAAGGCACGGAGGCGGCTGTTTCTCAGGCAAGGACCCGACCAAAGTCGACCGTTCTGCTGCTTATATGATGCGTTATGTGGCGAAGAACGTCGTTGCAGCAGGGCTGGCAGACAGGTGTGAGCTTCAAGTTGCTTATGCAATCGGCAAAGCTGAGCCGATGAATATTACAGTTGATACTTTCGGCACTGGGAAACTTCCTGAACAGAAGATTGTTGAGCTTATCCGAAGGTATTTCGACCTGACACCAAACGGAATCATCAAAAAACTGGACCTGCGCCAGCCTATCTATAAGCAGACTGCTACCTACGGTCACTTCGGACGAACTGACCTGAGCGTTCCGTGGGAAGAGACCGATATGGCTGACACACTGCGGAAGGAAGCGGGATTATAGTTGTATGTCAGGGTTGCTGTTGACACGGAGGGAGCTGCATACTTAGACTCGTTCTCCTATGAGGTGCCTGAACATCTTGCTCAGGAGATTAGAGTTGGAGCATGCGTCCTTGTACCGTTTGGCAGCAAGCAGCTTATCGGTTGTGTTGTCGGATTCGAGGAAACTCCGTCCGTTGAGAAGACCAAAGCAATCCTGGCAGTAATAGATTCGCCTGTGACACTCTCGGCCGAGCTTATCAGCTTGGCCGAGTGGCTTTCCAGACGCTACGTGTGCGGATTATCGCGCTGCACGCACTCCATCCTGCCTGGAGTTGTCCAGTGTCGGGTGCAGTCTTGGGTCGATATTGCAGAAGATGCTCCTCAGAATGACTCTCCTCTCTTAAATGCGCTGAGAAATGCCGGTGGGTCTATCGCGCTGGACTCGCTTCGGACTAAGCGGCCTGACCTTTTCCGCGAACTGAAGAAGCTGGAAAGCAGTTCCACAGTAGTGAAACGCTACGAACTGGTTCCTCCTGAAGGCAAAGAACGGAGAGTCAACGCCGTTGCGCTTGCATTACCTGCTGATAAAGTCTCAGAAGAGATAGAAAAACTTCGCGCCGCAAGGGCGCCAAGACAGGCTGAAGTGCTGGATTATATCTCTCGGCACGGGACTACGCCATGTGCAATTGTCGCGAAGGAGTTAGCAATCAGCGAAAGCTCGATTTCAAGCCTTGTTTCAAAGGGATTGCTTCGCAGAACGACTCTGGTGCATCGAAGATCGCCTGCTCATACGGCCATGCCTTCTACAGCACATCTTAAACTCACTCCAGACCAGCAAAAAGCACTGGATGCGGCTATTGAAGGCATCAATAAACGGACTCACAGCACCTTGTTGATGCATGGCGTTACTGCAAGCGGCAAGACCGAGGTATATTTAAGAGCCATAGAGCACGCAAGAGACTCCGGGCTGCGGTCTTTGGTCCTTTTGCCTGAAATTTCGCTAACTACGCAGGTCTTGAACATATTCAAAGGCCGGTTTGGCGATAAAGTGGCTGTGCTGCACAGTATGCTGTCTGCCGGAGAGCGGTTTGATGAATGGACAAGGGTGCAGAACGGCGAAGTCGATGTTGTGCTGGGCGCCAGGTCGGCTATTTTTGCGCCTGTATCGAACCTTGGGCTGATTATCGTTGATGAGGAGCACGAACCCAGTTACAAGCAGGATTCTGATCCTCGTTATCACGGCAGAGATGTCGCACTTCGCAGAGCAGAGGAAAACGGCGCGCTTGCGGTGCTTGGAAGCGCTACTCCATCTATCGAAAGCTACTATCTGGCTAAAAAAGGAGATTACGCGCTGATAGCTCTGAAAGAACGGATAGAAAACCGGCCAATGCCTGTGGTTTCCGTTGCCGACCTGCGGAAAGAATATCAAAAAGGCCGCGCGACTATTTTTTCTGCCCGATTGCGAGATTCAATAGCAGACCGGCTTGCCAAAAAGCAGCAGGTGATTCTGTTTCAAAACCGAAGGGCGTATGCGACATTCCTGCTCTGCAGGGAATGCGGCTACACTGCCGGATGCCCGAACTGCGCGGTGTCTTTGAAACTACATTCTGCAGAACGCATACTGCGGTGCCATCATTGCGACCATGAAGAAGCGGCGCCTACCACATGCCCTAACTGCGGCGGCAGGAGAATCGGACAGTTTGGCATAGGGACCGAGCGGATAGAAGAAGAAACACGGGCAGCTTTTCCTGATGCGCGGGTTATCAGGATGGACAAAGACACAACTACCAGAAAAGGTTCGCATGGGTCGATTCTGGATATATTCCGCAAGCGGGAAGCTGACATTCTGGTCGGAACGCAAATGATAGCAAAGGGTCTGGATTTTCCGGGAGTCACGCTTGTTGGAGTAATAAGCGCTGATACATCGCTGAACCTTCCAGACTTCCGGGCAGGAGAGCGCACATTCCAATTGTTATCTCAAGTTGCAGGAAGAGCAGGACGTGGGGCCGATCCTGGCGAAGTAATAATACAGACGTTCAATCCAGACCATTATGCGATAACAACTGCTGCAGCTCACGACTATGAAGGGTTCTACGAGCAGGAGATAGCGCTTCGAGCTGAATCGGGATACCCTCCGTTTTCGTCAATGGTGAACCTGGTTGCATCCGATGAAAACGAGGCTGAAGCTCGGCGCAGGTTGTATGAGTTTGTTGGTGCGCTGAAAGAGCAGGCAAAGGGTAGCAAAAATCTGCCGGTTGAGTTCCTGGGGCCGGTTCCATCGCCTGTCGCAAGGCTTAGAGGACGGTTCAGATGGCATGTCCTGATTAGAGGAACCGACCGGGAATGCTTGAGCAAGATTATACAGGGCGCGCTCGATTCGACTTCGTCTCTGAGGCGTGGAGTTTCTATCGATGTAGACCCTGTTTCAATACTATAAAAGGAGGGCCAAATATCAGGTAGAGAAATCTTAACTTGCAGGCCCTGAGTGATGATATGAGTACAGAAGAAATTGTCAGGTATGGAAGCAAGGTTCTGGCTGAACCAACAAAAGAAGTCACTGAAGTCAATGATGAGATCAAAGACATCATCAAGCATATGTATCAGGTAATGGCTGACTCGAACGGGGTTGGTCTATCGGCAAATCAGATAGGACTGCCGCTCAGGATGTTTGTTTATGACATTGGAGAAGGTCCGCACGCCGTTATCAATCCCAAGATAGTCAAAAAAGCAGGCAAGCAGCTTGGCCCTGAAGGATGTCTGAGCATACCGGGGCTGTACGGTGATGTCGAACGGGCGAATATCGTTGTAATAGAAGGACTGGACGAGGAAGGTAATCCGGTCAAACTGACTGGAGAAGGACTGCTTGCCCGGGTATTTCAGCATGAGACCGATCACCTGGATGGAAAGCTGTTTATAGACCGTGCTGATCCCAACTCGCTTCACTGGGTAATGCCGGGGCAGGAAGAAGAGGAAGACGAAGAAACGGAATTGTAAAACTGGATTGCAAAACCTGACTCGGGGGAAATTTACAATTTCCCCCGGACAAGCAATCAGGGATCTGTGATCTCGGACAGTTATCTTGAACACCAATGATCGGGATTACAAATCCCTCGGTCATGTTTTCCGGGCAAATCCCTCGGTCATGTTTTCCGGGCTAAATTGCAAATTTAGCCCGAGTGTGGGAGTGTGGAAGCCCGAGTGTGGGAGTGTGGAAGCCCGAGTGTGGGAGTGTAGAAGCCCGAGTGTGGGAGTGTGGAAGCCCGAGCGTAATAGAATCAAACTTGGGCTAGATTTACCCTAACTTGGGCTAGATTTGCAATCTAGCCCACAAGAGCAAATGAGGGATCTGTGATCCCGATAACCGGCAGTATGATTTGCAGGAATCACACATGAGACGTTACAGGATTATTGAAGATGGAATAATACCACACTTCGTTACATGGACTCTCACTGAATGGCTGCCTTTATTCATATCGGATAAATACTGTGAGATTCTTATTAATAGTATAGACTACTGCCGACGCGAAAAAGGACTTTTACTGCATGCCTATGTTATTATGCCTACGCATGCACATTATATCCTATCGGCCAAATCTGGTTACATACTTTCAGATATACTGCGTGATGCTCGGAAATTTACAGCAAAGGAAATTGTTCGTCAATTACAACAAGATGGACATGGGTTGTATGAGTGGGTTTTTCGTGATGCAGCACAGAAAGCTGGCCGTCCTCAAGGCAGTTATAAGGTTTGGTCGGACGGGACACACCCAGTAGCCTTAGTATCAGAGCAAATGGCCATACAAAAGCTGGAATATCTACACAATAATCCTATCAGAAAAGGGCTTGTTGAGCTTCCTGAACACTGGCGATATTCCAGTGCAGCGTTTTATTTAGACGAAAAAGGACCAGTACAAATCGATCCGTTAGAATGGTAGATGATAGATCGGGATTGCAAATCCCTCAGTCATCTTTTCCGGGCTAAATTGCAAATTTAGCCCGAGTGTATAAGCCCGAGTGTATAAGCCCGAGTGTATAAGCCTGAGTGTATAAGCCTGAGTGTAGAGCCGCACACTAACTTGGGCTAGATTTGTAATCTAGCCCACAAAAACAAACTTAACTTGGGCTAGATTTGTAATCTAGCCCACAAAAACAAACTTAACTTGGGCTAGATTTGTAATCTAGCCCACAAGAGCAAATGAGGGATCTGTGATCCCGGATAATCATCTTAAATATCAGTAATCGGGATTGCAAATTCCCTTGGCAATCTTCTCCGGGCTAAATTGTAAATTTAGCCCGAGAGTAGGCAAATTTAGCCTGAAAGTAGGCCCAAGTGTACTATAGATTATGAGAATCTTATTTATGGGCACCAGCAGGTTTGCGGCGCCGACACTTCAAGCAATAGTAGATGCCGGACACGAGGTGGTTGCGGTAGTGACCCAACCTGACAGGCCAAGCGGGCGAGGCCGCGGCGTTCATATGTCTCCGGTAAAAGAGCTTGCCTTGTCCCTTGGGCTTCCAGTCTTTCAACCTGAGAAGATTCGAGACCCCCAGGCTGTGGAGCAAATCCGCAGTTATGAGCCTCTGGACGCAATTGTAGTTGCTGCATTCGGGCAGATTATCCCTCAGTCGGTTCTGGATATCCCCAAATACGGCAGCATCAACGTGCATGCATCGCTTCTGCCTAAGTATCGAGGCGCTGCGCCTATTCATTACGCCATTATGTCGGGAGAACAAAAAACCGGCGTCACAACCATGCTTATGAATGCCGGATTAGACACCGGAGACATCCTTCTGATGCGTGAAACTGACATCGGACCGGAAGAAACTACGGGAGAACTGGAGACTCGGCTGGCAGATTTGGGCGCTCAGCTTCTTGTCGAAACACTCGACAAGCTGGAACGAGGAGAAATTCAACCTCAGCCCCAGGACCACGAAAAAGCAACAGTAGCAAGGTCACTAAAGCGCGAACAAGGACAGATAGACTGGAATAAGAGCGCAGAGGAGATTGTGAATCTTATACGGGCATTTGCTCCCCGGCCAGGTGCTTATACCTTTTTGAATGGCACTGAGCTGAAAATCTATAAAGCAAGTGTAAACAACCAGCCAACCGGGAAATACCAGAATGGACAGGTAATAGAAGTCGCTCGTGATGCTATTATTGTCGCTGCAGGACAGGGTTCTGTGAGGTTGATTGAGGTTCAACCAGAGAACCGCAAACGCATGAATGCTGGCGAGTTTGCCCGAGGAGCACGAATTACTCACGAAACAGTCTTTACGAATGCTTGATTTGTGGCTACAATCTTGATATACTCACACTGAGCGTGGGCGGTTAAGCTGCAACAGCTTTCAAAAGGCACATCAGATGGCGTCTTGGTTCTCTTTAGAAGGAGCTTGCATTTATCATTCTTAGTAGTGCCCTGGCTAACGGCAAAAGACTGGGGCGCCGGAGGTTGGGTGAGGTGTGCCATGGAGAGTGTTGACGAGCGATACGAACGTGGCGTGTCCCTTAAAGTAGAGGGGAAATATGACGAGGCTTTAGTCGAGTTTAACTCGATCTTGCAGGGTGATCCTGACAATGCAGAGGCACACAGGCAGATTGGCCTGATTTATGGGTTCATCGGCCTGTTTGATGAATCTTTGCAGGAACTGACTGCAGCGGTTCAACTCGACCCTTCGAACCTGGCGGCACGCAATGATCTGGGCCTTACCTATGCTATGCTTGGTATGGCAGATGAGGCAAAGGCGGAGTTTGAGGCTGTACTTACCGCTGACCCGGAAAATGACATCGCCAAACGCAACATAATCTACTTTTAGACAAATGGTGCTTAAGAAATAGCACCTCCAGAATGTGAGGCTTGTTTTGGAGGGCCAGGAGACACAAACCGGGCCGGAGTTGGTCAATGTCAGATTTGAGCCGGATGGGATAGAAATCCATGTACCGGTTGGCACGATGATTTCCAGGGCAGCGCTTGCTGCGGGCTGTGCAGTTGAGATGCCTTGTGGCGGGATGGGTACCTGTGGAAAGTGCCGTATTCATATTGAAGGACAATGCAGCCCACCTGACTCCGGAGAACTACGTGCTCTGACGGCTGAAGAACTGGCTGACGGCATCAGACTCGCCTGCCGAGCACGACTCGTTGGCAATGCTACAATCACAATTCCTACTGCAAGCCGTTCACTCGTGCAGAAAATCCTCAGTCACGGCACCATGCGTGATGTCCATATAATCCCGTCTGTCAGTAAACTGTATGTAGAAATACCCAAACCCTCTCTTACTGACGAGCGGGGCGATTTCGAGCGGCTCGCTGCTGCGCTGACGGTCTACGATATCGAAGCAACCATAGGCGTTCCTCTGGCAAGACAGCTTCCTCAAATTCTCAGAGACTCAGATTTCAAAGTTACTGCCGTTGTCGCTGACCATGAACTAATAGCAGTCGAGACTGGTTACACGGTCAGGCAAAACTACGGCATTGCATTCGACTTGGGGACGACAACCGTAGCTGGTTATTTAATCGACCTGAACACTGGTCATGAGGTGGCTGTTGCCGGAGCTATGAACCCGCAGATTGCGTACGGTGATGACCTGGTTTCACGCATCAATTTCGCAATGACGGAGCCAGGCGGCCTGGATATTCTACGCAGAGCAGCTTCGGATGTTTTGAATAAGGTTGCGCGGCAGCTTTATGAGCTTGAGGGGATTGACGGCCACAGCGTCTATGAAGTCACCCTGGTCGGCAACACGTGCATGACTCACCTGTTTTTGGGTCTGGATGTCTCGCATCTCGGTGTTGCGCCTTTTGTTCCTTCAGTATGCCAGGCTATGGTGCTGAGAGGAGATGATTCAGGGCTTGATGTCAACCCTGGGGCACGAATTCATGTGCTGCCGAACGTAGCAGGATTTGTTGGGTCTGACCTGGTAGGAGTCGTACTGGCGACTCTACGAGAAGATGAAGACCATACCAGGCTGGCTGTTGATGTCGGCACTAATGGCGAGATGGCATTGGTGCATAAAGGCCAGCTTTATTCATGTTCTGCTGCCGCCGGCCCTGCATTCGAAGGCGCAAGGATTAGCTGCGGTATGCGCGGCTCTTCAGGCGCTATAGACAGCGTCAAAATAACCGACAAGGTATACATTACTACAGTGGATGACAGGCGGCCTATAGGACTGTGCGGTTCAGGACTTGTTGACGTTGTAGCAGAATTACTCAGAATTGGCATAATAGACCCCACAGGAAGAATGTTGTCTGCTGAAGAAGTAGAACATCTACCTCAGGCTGTTCGAGAAAGGCTGATAGTCGTAGATGACGCAGTGGAGTTTATACTTGCCACTGAGCAGGAGGCAGGCCGGCGCGACCCGATCACTCTCACACAAAGAGATGTCAGAGAATTGCAGTTGGCAAAAGGTTCGATTCGGGCTGCAATAGAGACTTTGCTGAAGACTGCCGGAGCAACAGCAGATGATCTTTCTGAGATAGTCCTGGCTGGAGCTTTCGGCAACTATATAAGAGTTGAAAACGCGATTGCAATAGGGCTGCTGCCGCCAATAAGTATTGAAAAGATTAAAGCAGCAGGCAACGCTGCCGGAGTAGGTGCAAAGTTGGCTTTAATCTCCGTTAAAGAGCGAGAACGAGCGGCTATACTTGCAGAACGGATTGAGCATATAGAGCTTGCGAGCCATCAGGAATATCACAAACAATTTATGGACCAAATGCTCTTCCCCTCACCTCGTGGGGAAGTTATAGTAAGCTAAACCAAATAGGAGGAATTTAAGTGGCGGACTTGGTAGGTTTGGCCCAAGCGATTATTTATCGAGACCAGGCCAAAGCAGAGGAATTGACCAAACAGGCGATTGAAGAAGGAGTCGCACCGGATGTGATCCTTAACGAGGGTCTTGTGGCCGGGATGAACGTAGTTGGACAGAAATTCAAAGCCAACGAGTTCTACGTTCCTGAAGTTTTAATCGCCGCAAGGACTATGCAGCGAGCAATGGAGCACCTGAGACCAGTCCTTATTGAAGCAGGCACAGAGCCTGTGGCAAAAGTCATTATCGGGACAGTCAAAGGCGACCTTCACGATATTGGAAAGAACCTTGTAGCTATGATGCTCGAGGGCGCTGGGTTTGAGATCATTGATCTTGGCGTAGATGTAAGCCCTGAGAAATTCGTGGCATCGGTGCAGGAGAAAGATGCACGTATTGTTGCACTTTCTGCGCTTCTGACTACAACGATGCCTGCCATGCGCGACACCATAGCTGCGTTTGATTCTGCCGGATTAAGAGACAAAATTCGGGTTATGGTAGGCGGCGCACCGGTTACGCAGAATTTCGCTGACGAAATCGGTGCAGACGGTTACGCGCCGGATGCTGCAAGTGCGGTGGATACTGCAAAGCAACTTGCAGGCGTAACTGCATAGTATGATTTAGACAATCGCATATCTTCAATAATTATCGTAAAGGTAAACTACTGGCTTAGGACTTATTAACCCTAAGCCAGTAGTCTTACCAGATTAACTATTTATTTGTTCACAATCTAGGATGTCAATAAATAAATTCTCTCTTACTACTCCAATAGCCGTGTTATAATGGAGACTGGAAAGCAAGCACCCTTGTTTAGGAGCGTGTAATTGTATGGCACTGAATCCATTGGCTGAAGTTTTTGGATTTAGATATGATGACATGTCTGAGGAAGCTATACGATACCGAAAGCATAGACTTTGCCCATTTCACAATAAAGTTCCTAATTGCACTAAAGATAAGGTAAGAAATCCTCTCGGTGTATGTAGTATTAATAATAATGGCTTTCCAGTAATTATTTGCCCAATCAGATTTAGGGAAAACTGGACAATTATTAATGATGCCGCCGAGTTCTTCTTCCCTGAAGATACCACTTGGACATCACTTGTTGAAGTAAGGATAAATGATAGACATGGGAAATCTGCAGGGAATATTGATATTGTCCTTGTCGCTTACGACAAAAGCAGAACTGTAATTGATTATGGTGCATTAGAAATACAAGCAGTCTATATATCAGGGAATCTACGAGATATATATGAAACTTATATTGAGGATGTAGAAAACTATTTATCTACGTTATGGGAGGGTAAAGCTCCAAGGCCAGATTATCTTTCATCTTCGAGAAAACGACTCGCGCCGCAATTGATTTTTAAGGGCGGGATACTAAAATCTTGGGGAAGAAAAACTGCTGTTGCTTTGAATTCCGGCTTTTATAAGACCCTTCCTGAATTGCCTCAAGTAAGTAAAGAAAAGGCTGATATCGCTTGGTTAATTTATGATCTCGTATTCGATGAGACAACAAATCGTTACAAGCTGAAGCTTGAGAAAAAATTGTATACTGAATTTAAATCAGCATTAAGCGAAATAACTGATCCCAAAGCAGGAAGTGAATCTGACTTCATTAAGACACTACAAGATAAATTGAAAAGGATAGGTGCGCCAGAAAACACGACAATTAACGAGATACAATCGGTGGAAGATGTGGTAGTCGATGAAGATTAATGTATTAGGTGGTGTAGCAGATACTAACATAATAAATATTGCCTCTGTTCCACATCGGAGTCCGTTTAGATATCCAGGTGGAAAGACCTGGCTTGTACCACAGGTTAGAAAATGGCTACATAGCTTACAAGACAAACCTGAGGAGTTTATAGAACCATTTGCCGGAGGAGGGATTATTAGCCTAACAGTAGCTTTTGAATCATTAGCAAATCGAGTAACTATGATTGAACTAGATGAGCAGGTAGCATCTGTATGGCATACAATCCTTAGTGATGATTGGGAGTGGTTGACAAAACGAATCTCTAGTTTTGATCTGACATACGAAAATGTAAAGAACGAATTATCTCTCACAAGCACAGAAACACGAAAAATTGCTTTTCAGACTATTCTGAAAAATCGAGTATATCATGGAGGCATACTAGCCGCTGGCAGTGGATTAATAAAATATGGTGAGAACGGAAAAGGTATCCGCTCCCGTTGGTATCCAACTACACTCTGTAGAAGAATCCGCGACATCGCAATGATTAGAGATAGAATACAGTTTTTAGAATCAGACGGCATGAATATTCTTCAGCAGACTAAAGACCGCAAAGACGTAGTATATTTTGTTGATCCACCTTATACTGCCGCAGGGAAGAAAGCTGGAAGAAGACTTTATAAGCATAATGAACTAGATCACAAAGCATTGTTTGATATCATGATGTCAGTAGCTGGAGATTTCCTAATGACATATGATAATGCAGAAGAAGTGATTTCTTGGGCTGTTAAACGTAACTTGGATGTCTTATCCATACCGATGAGGAATACTCATCATATTGAGATGTTAGAATTACTTATCGGCAGGAATCTAGACTGGGCAAGACCTCGTGCTGATAAAAATCTATATCAGTCGCTGACTGATTGTTTGCATCTGGAATTACCATATTTGAGTAATAGTCTTTAGACTACCCTGCATAAATAGGATAATATCTTTTAACTATTGTTAGCGACTAGGATATAGTGACCCAGCGGTAACTGCCTACACCTATAGAGATTTTTCTCAATCCAATCTAAATGTGGTAAAATACGCTGGATATTGCCTGGCGGCTGTATAGACTGCCTGGTTGAAACAAATTGAGCGTTTCAAAGCGTAGATAAAACGATGAAGCCTTTGGGCTAATGGAGGTCTCAGTTGGCACAATTTACAGCGTCGCCTATAGCGATGCTTCTGGTAAGTGTATTATTGGGAACCACAGGTCAGTTGTTGATTAAGACTGGTTTGGTACAGGTTGGAGGCAAGACCAATCTGGTCGGAATGGCCGCACTGATGGCAGCCCTTCGGTCTATCCCTAATCCAAAAGTGCTTCTGGGATTTTGTGCTTACGGCATCAGTGCAATTTTGTGGCTTATGATTCTGCGGAAAGTCGACTTGAGCTGGGCTTATCCTATGATTAGTCTGAGCTACGTATTTGTAGTTATCCTTTCTGCACTGCTTATTCCCGGAGAAAGGCCGAACTGGGCATTTACCGTACCCGGCCTGGTGCTCATAATAACCGGTGTCACGCTGATAGGCTTCGGGTCATCAGGTAAGTAAGGAGGCGAAAGCGTTCTGAACAGAGACCTCGCCTGGCGTGCTGCGCCGGTTATACTGCTGTTTCTTCTCACAGTTGTTTTCCTCTTTCCGGTACTCTTTGCTGGCAAGGCTCTTCTTCCAGCAGAGTATCTGGCTTCTATGCGCCCTTGGAACGCTGAAATCTCCGCTGACGAGACCCAAACTCAGTGGAATCCGCTGCTTTGGGATGGGATTGCTCAGTTTTATCCCTGGAGAGTACATTACAGCCGCTCGCTTATTGATGGAGAAATTCCTTTGTGGAACCCGCACCAGTTCAGTGGGACTCCGTTTGCCGCAAACGCTCAGACTGCTGTTTTCTACCCGCTTAATCTTCTGTTTGTCCTGTTTTCTCCAGTCAGAGCATTCGGTATAAGCGCGTTTTTACATCTGTTTTTGGCAGGAGCGTTTGCATTCCTACTGGCAAGAAGTCTTGGGATAGGCAGATTTGGAGCTACAATTGCCGGAATAACCTATGAGTTCAGTGCATTCATGATAGTCTGGCTGGAGCTTCCTACGCTGATTAACGTTGCCACATGGCTTCCGCTTGCGCTCTATCTTATTTTAAGGTCGATGGACCGCACCGGGCCTATACATGCCATATTCTCTGGACTTGCGCTTGGTTTAGCAGTACTTGCAGGCCATTTCCAGATAGCATCTTATGTCCTGGGGGCTGCGCTTCTCTGGTGGATTTGGCTGATTGTTCCCCGTGCAAGAATCGACGGTTTCAGCGCTATAAAACGAGGAGCATTTCTTGTCTTAATCAGCTTTGGAACGGCGTTTTTGATTGCAGCGCCTCAAATCCTTCAGACATTGGAGCTTGCAGGGCTCTCTCATAGAGTCAGAGACGTAACCACAGCAGGATACGCCGCGTATATAGGCAACGCTGTTCCTTTACGCAACCTCATTACACTGTTTGCGCCTTATTTTTATGGTGACCCAGCGGCAAACACTTATTGGAACGGAAGCGCTGCGAATTTCATCGAGTATGGAATGTATATCGGCCTTTTGCCGCTGATTTTAGCAATATTCGGGGCATTATTTACCATCAGATGGCGCACGGTGGGATATTTTGTAGTGCTTGCGGTATTCTCCATGCTTCTTGCAATTGGAACGCCGCTAAACTACCTGATCTATCATCTTGTGCCTGGAACCAGCGCGCTTGGCGGACCTAACAGGATACTTGTACTGTTCTGCTTTGCCGGAGCAATGCTTGCAGGTTTTGGCGGACACTGGTTTGCCCAGCTTGCGCAGGAAGAATATCGCGCAACGAAGCGAAGGCTTGGATATAGAGCCTTGACTGTAGGCGGAGCTGTCTTCTTCGGCTTATTCATAGTCGCTCAATCTCTTGCTTCCGCTCAGTTGACAGAGCTAGGCATAGACCCGAACCAGGCTATCGCAGCAGCTTTCGGACAGTATTTGTTGTTTGCTGCGCTGCTGCTGGCCGGATTGGCAGTCCTCGGCCTGTATACAGCCGGACTTCTACCAAAACCGTTTTTTGCAGGGCTTGTGATATTGGTCATAATCGCAGACCTTTTCGCTTTCGGAATCAGGTTCAATCCAAAAGCGCCTGTCGAGCAAGTTTATCCTGAGACTGAGTTGACGACATGGCTCAAACAAAACGCAGGTCATGGCAGGTTGATGCCAATAAACAGCACCTGGAGCCTGTATGATTATCCAGAGGCTATTCTGCCGCCTAATTCAGCCACAGTCTATGAGCTGTATGATATGCAGGGCTATGACTCGCTCTTCCCCAGACTGTATAAGCAGTTTGTAGACAATCATCTTGAGATGGATTCCAGCCCTCGAGAGAACGGCAACATGCTGTTTATCAAGTCTTATGTGCGAGACTGGCCTTTGGGCACTGCTGGTTATGTTCTTTCCGAAGAACCATTAGACCAACCGGACCTGGAACTGGCGTTTGAATCAGAAAGCGGCGTTAATGTATACCGCAGGCAGCCATTCGACCAGTATCGGCAGGTTTATCTTCTCAGCGCTTCTCAACAATCCGAGGCTGATGCTGGAGAGAAACCGACCGGACGGGCATGGATTACTGATAGGACTCCTAATGAGGTAACGGTGCAGACAGATACGGACGAGAGAGCCAGACTGGTGCTTGCGGATACGTTTTATCCGGGCTGGATTGCTGAAGTCGACGGTGTAAAGAAACCGATAAGCATCGCTCAAGGCATCTTCAAGGCTGTGGAAATTGAGTCCGGCGAGCATACGGTGGTTTTCAAGTTCCAGCCAGGCACATTCGTTGTAGGGACGTTTCTTGGGCTGATTGGCGCAATGACCGTTGGTCTCGGCGCAGGTATGGCAATCAGGAGACGTAGAAGATGAAAAAACGCGGGACTGCAGAAAAGAACCGTGAATCGAGTCTGCTTGTGCCGCTCGTTTGGGCTGTGGTTGTAGTGGCGCTTTCATGCCTTCCATATATAGCAGGAATCGCCGCTGAACCTCCTGGAGGGACATTCACAGGTTTCACCTACAACATAGATGATGCTTGTGTATACTCCTCTTGGGTGAGGCAGATAGCTGACGGCAGCCTTCTAATAAGAAACCAGTTTACCTCAGAACCGCAGAACGCTTTTCAGTTCAATATTTTCTTCGTCCTACTGGGGATTATAGCGAAAATCACCCATCTATCTGCTGCATCGGTGCTTCATCTGGCCAGGATAATACTTGGAATCGCTTTTCTTGTGTTTGCCTGGAAGTTTTCCCATCGTTTCCTGAAAGAACCTGCCGAAAGACTGCTTATCGTACCGGTTATTGGGCTGTCCGCAGGGCTTGGATGGATACTGCCTGGATACTTTGAAGGCCATTCGGGGCCAGTGGATATGTGGCAGCCGGAAGCGTTGACCTTCTTGAGCATATATCTGAACCCGCTCTTCCTTGCAGGATTAATTCTTATAGTGGCATCGTTCCATTACCTGCACAGGATGAGCGAAACTGGCGCGTGGCGCGATGCTATGCTTGCCGGCATAATGCTCCTGCTGCTTGCGAATGTGCATACTTATGATATCCTCACTGTTGGGGCCGTCTGGACAGCGTATTTGGTAGTTAAGTTCATACAAGCTCGGAAGATTGCTTGGAAGACTGTGCTCCAAAGTACTGTTGCAGCACTGATGACCTTGCCTGCGATTACTTATTCGATATATCTTTATCAGTCCGAGGAAGTGTTCAGACAGCGGGTCGAGAGCGCTGCGCCGTCTCCCGAGCTGTGGGCCTATCTGATGGGCTTTGGGCTTGTGCTTCTTTTAGCTGTTGCAGGTGTGTGGATTGCGCTGAAGGAACACCGGAGTGTCATTCTGTTGGTAGTGTGGTCGATAGTCGGCTTTGCACTGCCGTATATTCCGGTAGACCAGCAGAGGAAGCTGGTTATGGGACTACATATTCCACTGGCAATACTGGCTGTTATAGCAATAGTTGCCATATCTCGCAAGGTTGGGCCGAAGCTTGCAGGAGTCACGTCGATGTTAATCGTGCTGGTACTCGTTCCATCCAATCTGCTGTTTATAGCCAGAGATATTGCAATGCTTGGTGAAAACCGCACAGCGCCGCACTACCGGCCTTATCTGGCTCATGATGAGATGGATGCGCTTAACTGGCTTAGGGAGAATACGAAGCCGGAGGATGTTGTGCTGGCTTTTCCCGATATTGCGCTTTTTGCTCCTGCTGTATCGGGGAATCGAGTCTATTACGGCCACTGGAGTGAGACTCCAGACTATGCAGACAAGCTGCAGGAATGGATGCTTTTTATAAACGCTGCTATTCCAGATGAATGGCGGAGAGAGTTTCTGGAAGAATCTCAGGCAAGGTATATCGTTTACTTCTCGCATCCTGAAGGACTTGAACTGCCGTTTGGTGAAGCTGGAAAACTGCCGGTTGCCGATTTACGAAATGCAGATTACGTAGAAGTAGCTTACGAATCTGGTGACACAGCCGTTTATGCTGTAAAACTGCTCGGTGATTAAACAACTCTGTAGTTCTTCACTTAAATCCTGCCATAATATGATAATATATAAATATAAAGCCTCAGCAGCTACCCAATGATAAGACCTGCTATTAGAAGTCAATAGGTCGAGCAATGAAACTACGAAGCTCTAACTTCATACGGACGATTTTCTCTGAGCACGACATAGATGCGTGCAAGAAGCTTGCGACAGACTGCTCCTATAACGGTGCCGTGAGCCTTGCCCTCAGTTCTACGCTTGGCGTAGTAGGCTTTCATCTCCGGGTCAGAAAACACCGACATCGATGCGGCAAGCCAAAGAGCGTGGCGGAGATATGGAGAGCCACGTTTGCTCATATGAGCCTGAGTAGCAGTAAACTGGCCGGTCTGGTAGACAGAGGCATCAATGCCTGCATATGCAACCAGCTTCTCAAGACTCTCGAATCTATTGACATCGCCGATCTCGGCCAGGATCACAGCTCCAGTCACAGTGCTGATTCCGGTAATTGTGGTGATGTGCGTCGAGAGAGTTCCCATAAACTCCTCGATTTTAGCATCGACCAGCTTTCGTTGCTCAAGGAGCAAATCGATTTGAGCGATCAGGCATCCAATCTCGACCCTTGCAGCGTCAGCAAGAAAACCCACACCAATAGAGGCGCGCGCCGCATCTTGAATCTCTTGAGCCTTGGTCTTGCTCATACGCCCACGGCTGGTCTTTTTGAGGACATTGCTGAGTTCGGCAAGGTCAAACTCGGCAAGCTCCTGCGGGTTTGCTGTCATAGAGAGCAGCCTGCGAGACGTAGTGACAAAGACATTAGAGAACAAGGACTCGTATTCCGGGAAGACCCGGTCGAGCACAGAGATCACCTTGCGCTTGCAGTCACCGATCACTTCCGTCAGATGATGCCGAAACCGAGTCAGTTCTCGCATCTGCAAGATAGCATCCATCGGCACACTGGCTGGAGTGACGTGACCGATGCGCATAAGATCGGCGATCCAGACAGCATCGGTCTTGTCGGTCTTGCACTTCCTGATGCCGCTCTTGCGGTAGGTAGCGACCTGCAGCGGGTTCAAGACCATCAACTGACGGCTCTTCCCGACATGCTCATAGAGAGCAAACCAGTAGTGCCCGGTGGCCTCAACGCCGACAGTTATATCTCCGTCGAGTCCGGCAAGTCGGGTGTCCAACTCGGTGAATCCATCCCGACTGTTTTCAAAGCTGAATGCGGGGACAACAACTGCTCCCGCATCATCGATAACAACGGCAGTGTGCTTTGCTTTGGCAACATCAATTCCACAGTAGAACATAAGCGACTCCACTCGCAATCTGAAGTGAGGCGTCC
>JAKPFN010000084.1 GCA_029551395.1 Armatimonadota bacterium
AAAAGTCCAGAGAGCTGCTTGACGGCCAGGACTGACACAACACTCGAAAAAGTGTTCGCGTCAGACCTGGCCGTTTCCCGTTTCAGCTCTCTGAACGTATGCGGCTCTCCGGACGGAAAACCGAAAGGATGAGCCAAAAAATGCAAAGACATGTCAAAACAAGTAAAAAGAAACGTACTTCCTATATTTATTACGATGCTGATGGTCGAAATGTAATTGAACTTATACCCGGTCAGGATGGTGTCACCGAGGCTGACATCGAACTACTTCATTCAATGGATGATGAAGAGGTGGACGAGCAGCGGCGATATGACTACCGAATCGCAGAACATCTGGATGCTTACCGTGATGGTGAAGGCGAAGAGGCTGGCGACCGTAATAAACGTCTGGCCGATAATCGCACAAACCCAGAAGCTGTTCTTATAGCCCAAGAAGAAGAGATTGAGCATGAAAAAAGACTGTCCCGACTTCGTGAGGCAATGGAAACCCTTGAGCCCCAGCAGCGCATTCTGTTCGAGAAGAAGTACATATCAAAGCGCTCTAATACAGACATAGCTGCTGAAGAAGGGGTAAGTGAGGCAGCAATCCGCAATCGTCTGAAAAAGATACATCAAAAGCTTCTAAAATTTTTCCCCTAATGTGGGGGTTCGAAAGAACTCCCTTTTTCGCTTATCGCTGAGGGGCAGGAAATCGCCCCAGAAAGGAGATAAAAAAATGAGTCTGAAACACAAGGTTACTATCAATGTTGCCAAACCCGGCGGAATCCGTGATCCCGTGTTAAAAAGCGGCTCTAAGAGTATCCGCAGCAGGCTTTTAAATTGGCTGTTTGGTGAGAAGGTCGGTGTATTCGTGATTACGCCAGGCGACTCGGTTGAAACGGTTGAGATTAAGGAAATCAAGGAAGGAGGCGTGGAGCATGAGCAAAGTCAAACTGCTTCTTGATGTAGTCACGGATCTGCGGTCTCTGGCAGACAGCTTGCAGGCAGTGGCCGACGCAATGGCGGGTAATGAGCCTGTCGATGCATCACAGCCTGAAACACCCGCTCAGGTACCAGCTAAGAAGCCTGAGGAAAAGACAGTTACATTGGAGCAAGTGCGTGCAGTGTTGGCTGAGAAGTCCCATGACGGTTTTACAGCCGAGGTTCGAGGCCTTCTTGAAAAGTATGGTGCGTCAAAACTCAGCCAAATCGATCCAAACAAGTATGCCGCCCTTCTTTCGGAAGCGGAGGCATTGAAATGAGCGAACATGCTATTCTCTCTGCATCCAGTGCACACCGCTGGTTAGCCTGCACTCCGTCGGCACGGCTGGAGTTGGAGTTTGATGATAACTCTGGTGCTGCTGCCGACGAAGGAACAGCCGCCCATGCACTTGCTGAACACAAGCTCCGCAAAGCCTTAAAGATGCGCTCCAAGAAGCCAGTATCCAAGTACGACAGCGATGAGATGGACGCACATACGGACGATTATGTGTCTTTCGTGCTGGAACAGATCTCTCTAGCAAAGCAGAGATGTTCCGACCCGATGGTGCTCATCGAACAAAAATTGGACTTCTCCAAATATGTTAAGGATGGCTTCGGTACAGGAGATTGCGTGATTATAGCCGATGGCACGCTCCACATCGTGGATTTTAAGTACGGTCAGGGCGTTTTGGTTGAAGCTGAGGATAACCCGCAGATGAAGCTCTACGCTCTTGGCGCTTTGGAATTGTTTGATGGCATTTACGATATCGACAAAGTGTCCATGACCATTTTTCAGCCGAGGCGCGAAAACGTAAGTACACATACGGTCTCTAAGAAATTGCTTTACCAATGGGCAGAGGAAGTTCTAAAGCCTACTGCAGCTCTTGCCTATGAAGGTGGTGGTGAATATGTGCCCGGAGAGCATTGTCAGTTTTGCAGGGCAGCTGTTAAGTGCAGAGCAAGAGCTGAGTCAAAGATGAAGCTGGCAGCTTTCGAGTTTGCTTTACCGCCATTGCTCTCTGATGAGGAGATATCGGAAATACTCGCCTCAATCAGTGACCTGACGAGCTGGGCCAATGAAATCATTGCCTATGCCACCGATGCGGCTGTGAGCCACGGTAAACAGTGGCCTGGCTTCAAGGTGGTTGAGGGGCGCTCCAATCGTAAGTATTCCGATGAAGAAGCCGTCGCTGCAGCAGCAAAGGCAGCCGGATATCGTGACATCTACAGGCAAAGTCTCATCACCATCACGGAGATGGAAAAGCTGATGGGAAAATCAAAATTCAACGAAGTCCTCGGCGGGCTCATTATCAAACCGCCAGGCAAGCCGACGCTAGTTCCGCTTTCGGATAAGCGTCCACCTATGAATATATCGAATGCAAAAATTGATTTTATGGAGGAATGTAAATCATGACAAATACTGCTAACCGTATAAACCCTAACCCCAGGAAGAACCCCACAAAGGTCGTTACCGGTGTTGTTCGCCTATCCTATGCCAACGTGTGGGAGCCAAAGTCCATAAACGGAGGCACTGAAAAATATAGTGTCAGCCTGATCATCCCGAAGTCAGATACCAAGACTATTGCGGCTATTAACGCAGCTGTGGACGCCGCCATTGAGGAAGGTAAGGGTAAATTCGGCGGGAAGATACCGAACAAAGCCGCTCTTAAGCTCCCCTTGCGTGACGGTGACATAGACCGCCCTGATGACGAAGCGTATGCCAACAGCTATTTTGTTAATGCCAACTCCACCACAGCTCCTCAGATCGTTAACCGCCAACTTGAGCCCATCCTTGACCGCTCGGAGGTTTACTCCGGTGTATATGCTAGGGTGTCCATAAATTTCTATGCTTTTAACTCCAACGGTAACAAGGGTATTGCATGTGGACTCGGCAACATCCAAAAAATTCGAGATGGAGAGCCGCTTGGCAGTCGCTCTAATGCAATAGACGATTTTGCCACAGAAAGCGATGACGATTTCCTATCATGAGAGAGCTCTTTATAGACATTGAGACCTATAGCGGAACAGACCTCGGTAAATCCGGGGTCTATCGCTATTCGGAGGCACCAGATTTTGAGGTGCTCCTCTTTGGATACTGTGCTGACGAGGGCGAAGTGCGTGTTATTGATCTAGCATCTGGCGAGGCTTTACCTTCTGATGTTCTAAACGCTCTAACAGATGAAACTGTTGTGAAATGGGCACACAATGCGCAGTTTGAACGGGTCTGCCTGTCACGTTGGCTAGAGCGCCAAGGTATTAGTTTAAAGCCAACGGATGGGAATAGCGGCTTCCTTAACCCTTCATCATGGCGCTGCACGATGGTGTGGTCTGCCTATCTCGGCTTACCCCTCTCACTGGAGGGTGCCGCTTTGGTCACAGGTGCGGAGAAACAGAAACTAACCGAGGGTAAGGAGCTCATTCGATATTTCTCCTCGCCCTGTAAGCCTACCAAGGCCAACGGTGGGCGCACACGAAACCTGCCTGTCCATGCCCCAGATAAGTGGGAGAGATTTAAGGAATATAATGCCCGCGATGTAGAAACGGAAATGGCAATAATGAAGCGGATTTCAAAATTTCCTATGCCGGAGGGTGAATGGAAGAATTACATCCTCGATCAGGAGATTAATGATCGGGGCATCCGCTTAGATATGGATTTGATTAGAGAGGCCATCCGTTGTGACAAGCGTTCAAGAACCGCACTTACAGATGCCATGCGAGATATAACCGACCTGGATAATCCCAACTCTGTTGCCCAGATGAAGGCGTGGCTTGCTGAAAATGGCTTGGAAACTGAAACGCTTGGGAAATCGGTCGTCAAGGAACTCCTGAAAACAGCACCGGAGAGTCTCCGAGAAGTGCTGGTATTACGGCAAGACCTCGCCAAGAGCAGCGTTAAGAAGTACACGGCTATGGAGAACGCGGTATGCTCTGACGGCAGGGCCAGAGGTCTATTGCAGTTTTATGGTGCGAATCGAACTGGACGATTTGCTGGCAGATTGATCCAGGTTCAGAACCTTCCGCAGAACCATTTACCTGATCTGATTCAGGCTCGGCAGCTTGTAAAGTCTGGTGACTTCGAAACCTTGGAAGTCCTATATGATTCCGTACCAAGCGTTCTATCGGAGCTTATCCGCACTGCCTTTGTACCTAAGCCTGGCTTCAAGTTTATCGTCGCTGATTTCAGTGCGATTGAAGCCCGTATCATTGCATGGCTTGCAGGAGAGCAATGGAGAAACGAGGTGTTCGCCACCCACGGGAAGATCTACGAAGCATCGGCGAGCCAGATGTTCCGCGTTCCTATAGAGGAAATCACAAAAGGCAGTCCCCTTCGGCAAAAGG
>JAKPFN010000015.1 GCA_029551395.1 Armatimonadota bacterium
TTTCCCACGATGTGCCGACCCACTGCTCAGCGTCATCCAGATGCATCATTCCAGGCAGTCTGACTCTACCGTCAGAAAGCTGCTCAGGCTTTGCTTCATCGGCCTTCAATTCGTCTGTAAAGTCACCCAGCAGTTCCGCAAGCACGTCATCCAGCGTTATCAGTCCTTCGACTCCGCCGAACTCGTCCACGACTATTGCCTGATGCGTCCGATGCTCCCTCATGGTAGTAAGCAGCCTGTCTGCTGTCACGTTCTCCGGTACGCGAAGTATCGGCTGCAACACAGACTCGATGGATGTAATCCCGCCGTTTTCCAGGTAATGAGCCAGTACTTTCTTGGTATGCAGCGTACCGATAATGTTGTCTATAGTGTCCCGATATACCGGCAGCCTGGTGTAAGGGCTGGTAGATATGCGCTCTATCATCTCTGCAACAGGTGTGCTGGCATCTATCGCGTCGAGTTGCAGTCTTGGAACCATCAGTTTATGTGCAGGACGCACGCTTAGCTGAAGCGCTCTGTGCAGTCTTTCGTGTTCATCAGGTTCCAGCAGTCCGCCATCCCGGCTTTCTGCTATCAGCATGTCGATTTCCTGTGGTGAATGGATGTGCCTGTGGCCTTCCTGCCGGACTCCCAGGATGCGAAGGAGCAGCAATCCGCTTCCATTGAGGAACGCTATCGACCATGAGAACAGCCAAAGCGACCATCTCATTGGAAGGACCGTAAACAGCGCTGACTGTACCGGGTATTGAAGGGCTAGTGACTTAGGCACAAGCTCCCCAAGCACAACCTGGATAGTAGTAAGCCCAATCAATACTATCAGAGCCGCAGTAGATTGCGCTGCAACTCCCTGCAGGCTTCCCCACTTTTCAAAGTAAGGCACCAGTTGTGCGGATAGTGTAGCCTGACCGTATGCGCCCAGTATAAGGCTTGACAGAGTGATACCTATCTGAGATGCAGCGATGTATCTGTCCAGCTTGCGAGGGTCTTCAATAAAGGGCAGCAGCAGCCTGGCAAGCCTGTTACCTTCTTCGGAAAGCATGCGAATTCGGCTTCTGCGGACACCCACGGCAGCGAACTCAGCCGCAACGTAGAGTGCTGTGATGAGGGTCAGAACAATGATAACAAACCAGGTGAACAGCGTCATGGCAGTTCCTCCTGGTTGCCGCTATTTAGATATTTACTGTGAGGTTGGTCATCGGCAGTTTCGGCAGTATCTGCCGACCGCTTATGACCTGGTATATCACACTGCAAGAAGAAAATCTCTCCGTTCGTGTGCCCGGCCTGGTATCGCAGTTGTCTCGACACCTGCCAGTACATTTAGTTCTTTATTATAATACATTACTTTCGCCGCAATGTCAAATGCTCTTTGAGTTAAACGGCATCCCTGAATAACTGGTGTTGCCGGATACAGGAACGAAAATCATTGCTTTAGCTTTATTCTGCAGCAAATAGCAAAAAAGCCCGGGTTGACCGGGCTTTTGAAATAATGAACAGTAAAGCTACTCTTTAGTAAATGCTACAGTTATTGTCGGCAGAAGTGGTGACCAGCCATTATTTCCAGTCTCTTCATTGTGTATGGAGTCGCCGCCATCCTCATCAATATCATCGAAGATAAACACGCCCTGAGAACCGGCGATTTCCGGGCTTTTTGTTACATCATGGAAATTGGTTTTTGCAGCCGAACGAATAGGGGAGTGCGTTTACCAGGTCATCATAACGCTAGGATTACAGTAATTATTATGTAGTTAAGTTATAATTTCTTAACACTTTTGAATAGCGGTCTGGAGAATAAACAGGACTATCTATATTTGGCTTTTATACTCGTGTTCAACAAGCTCCTCTGCTAATTTTCAGTTGCGATTATTGTCAAAATGTGGTAGTATATGGGTGGACATTCATTGCCCTGCGGTGTACGTGATTAGCCGAGGAAGTTTTGAGCCGACACTCAAATCTACTGGGAATCCAGACGGTTCTTCATTCAAGTGGCAGTCCCTTTTAAGGGAAATCGCGAGATGTTGACCTGGATACCCGCCCTGTCCTTTCAGGGTTCAAAAACTCGGTAGGCACACGGCACAAGTGGGGCAATTTCTCTTTGTGGCCTCTGGAAATCGCTTTTGCAGTCCAGTGTGCTGATACTGTGTGTGGACCTCTGTTATGAAAGGCCTCTCCAGCTTCGATCAACTTGCCGGACGGTATTTTAAGGAGTTCGGGCTGCAGTTGCTGCTCCTGGACTTGCACGGACAGGTGGTTTGCGGCCAACTCTGCTGCAGCCAACCAGGGTCTGACCTCTGGTGCCGTCAGGCCAGGGACCGAGCCATCCATGAAACCCTCAGATGGGGAGAACCTTACCTTCACCTTTGCCAATCAAGCGGCTGCATCATCTGGGGCATACCTGTTATGGATAATGCCCAGGTCGTCGGAGGAATTATCTCAGGCGGTGTGCCGGTAGATGGCTGCTCAGGCGAGAAATGGAACGCTGAACGCATCAGAAAGGCAGCTCACAGGCTTTTCGAGCTTGTTGTAGAGGCCAATCTCACCAATGCAGCCCTTCTGGAGCTTCGAAGACTCGATGCAGAGCGCGAATCAAGACGTGCTGAAGCTATCCATGAGCTGAAAAGCAAATGCTACGACTCAATCCGCGATATCTACCTGCGTGAAGAGCCTGGTTTGCTGGCTTCCATCAAACAGGGAGATAGAAATCAGGCACGAGAGATACTGAACCGCGTCCTTGTGGGTATCTATTTCCTTGGACGAGACAGGCCCAGTCTCTTGAAGAGTTTTCTTCTGGAGTTGGTAGTCATGATGAGCCGTACGGCAGTCGAGGCCGGAGCTGAGCCTTCAGAACTGCTCGGAGCTAATTTCTCTTCTCTGGTGGAACTGGCTTCCATCTCAGATGAAGCCGAACTCTCTGCCTGGCTTGTCTCGATGCTTGAACGGATAATGGACTCCATACGGGAGCAGAAAGCATATCCTAACACCGTTCTCTTGACCGCTGCTCTGCAGTTTATGGAGATGAACCTTGATAAGGATATATCGCGGGATGATGCGGCTGCGGCTGCCTGTATGTCGCCATCTCACTTCTCAAGGTTGATGAAGGAGAAGTTCGGGAGGTCGTTCACGGAACTGCTGACCCAGATGCGGGTCGATAAGAGTAAAGAACTCCTTCGGCACACGGATAAAAGTATTGTTCGTATATGCCTGGAATGCGGGTTCAACGACCAGAGTTACTTCACTAAAGTCTTCCAGCGCTGCACCGGATGCACTCCCCGGCAGTACCGGCTTAATTCCCGGTCTTCATTCAGATAACCTGCAGTAACACATCAGCCCGTAAGATTGACATATTACGTTCATATTTGGTACAATAATCGTGGTTTTTTTACGGAAGAGGTAGTCTTTGTTCCAGAATAACAGGACAATAGATAGTAACGGCCACAATACTACTGGAGGTGCTACACCAGAAGAGAGAACTCGCCGGTTTTTGGACCAGTGGACAGGCGCTCCAGCGAACTGGAGTGCATATCTCGCTGCTGTAGTAATTGTAGCTCTGGCTACACTCATTCTGCATCTGGCTGACCCATATCTCCCTCTGGCAAGGTTCCCGTTTTTGCACATCCTGGCAGTCATGGCGGTTGCATACCTGTTTGGACTCGGCCCGACCATACTGGCTCTCGGATTGAGCCTTCTGGCTTTCGTGCATCTATTTGTAATGCCGGTAAACAGTATTGAGCAAATCGATGTGGCGTTTATCGAGGTCTGGGCTGCGCTTACAGCTTGGACAGTGGGAATGGTGTTAGGCGGCGCTGCAATGCTGGCAGTTCGCGGGTCACGGCAGCGTGTGGAGACGCTTGCAAGGCAATTGCAGGAACAGAGAGCGCTTCTTGATGCTTTTATGCAGAACGTTCCTGTTGGATTGGGGTTCCATGACCGGGAAACTCGCCACCTGATGGCAAACCTTGCTTTGGCCGAGATGAACGGTAAGTCGCTTGAAGAGATACAGGGAGCGACGGTCTGGGATATCCTTCCACATGAAATGGCTGACAAAGCGGCTGCTGCTATTCAACACGTTTTCGAAACTGGAGAACCTTCATCATTCCACGACCTGCCGGCCAAGCTTGATGGGGAAAAGTATTACGATGTAAGGCATGTGCCGGTAAGCACTCCCGAAGGCGAGATAATCGGCGTTGGCGTGGTTGTTGTTGATGTAACCGAGCACATTATTGCCCGCCAGGCGCTTGAACGCAGTTATGAATATGAACATCATATTGCTCGCAGCTTCGAATCAGCGGTATTGGGCACTATACCGAACAGGATAGCTTGTTTCATGTTTGAGACAGCATATCGGGCAGCGTTTGAAGAAGCTCGTGTTGGCGGAGATTTCTACGACGTCTTCCCTATCAGTGAAAGTAAAATCGGGATTGTTATCGGTGATGTATCCGGAAAAGGTCTAAAGGCTGCAGTCCAGGTTGCAATGGCAAAATATACCATTAGAAGCCACGCTTATGAAGACGAACATCCCAAGATTGTTATGAAGCATCTCAACCTGAGTCTGGCAAGGCAGATGGATATTGAAAGCTTCATTACAGTCTTTATGGGGATAATAGACTGCCGCACCAAAACGATGACTTATACCAACGCAGGCCATACTCCCGTAATGTTCTGGGATGCATCGGAGGATAAAGCAGCCATGCTCCCACCAACAGGCCCGATTACCGGGCTTGATGAGACTGGTGACTATGAAGAACAGGAGATAAGCCTAGATTATCAAGATGAAATCCTACTTTCAACAGACGGCCTGATGGAGATTCGCAGAGCAGCAGGAACACTTGAACCTGAGGATTTGATTACAATTTATGCTGCTGCTAAAAAGTCCGGTATACATTCAGCCGAAGGAATGATTGAATGGGTGCTGAAAGCCTCAAGAGGGTCGCTCCGTGATGATGTTGCAGTGCTGAGAGTGTTTGTGGGCAGTCAAAGCACTGGATAACATCCCTGCAGGTCACGAGATTACCAAACCGCAATAATACTACCTAAATATGCTACTAAATTCCCACCTGATTGCTACAGAATTACAAGAGTGCTTGCCAAAATAGGCGTTAAACTGATATCGTTCAAATGGCGCAGTCGCAACGGCGCAATTGGCCATTTGGAGGTAATATTATGGCATATCTTACAGATGTAGAAATAGCACAGGCAGGACAACCTCGCGTGATTACCGATGTCGCGCGTGATTTAGGTCTTTCAGACGAAGACCTCGAGCTGTACGGGCGGTACAAAGCAAAGGTATCTCTTACGGTTCTTGAGGAGATGGCTGACCGGCCAGATGGTAAGCTTATTCTGGTTACTGCCATAACTCCGACTCCTGCAGGAGAAGGGAAAACCACAACTACAGTAGGTTTGGGCGATGCGTTCAAGCAGCTTGGTAAGTCTGTAGCCATTGCCGTTAGGGAACCAAGCCTTGGCCCATGTTTTGGAATCAAAGGAGGCGCTGCAGGCGGCGGTTACGCGCAGGTAGTCCCGATGGAGGATATCAACCTTCATTTCACCGGTGACTTCCACGCTATTACCACTGCCCATAACCTTCTTGCAGCCATGCTGGACAACTCGCTCTACCAGGGCAACCCGCTCAACATAGACCCATATTCCATTACGTGGAAGCGGGTTATGGATATGAATGAACGAGCCTTGAGGAACATCGTGATAGGCCTTGGCGGCAAGACCGGCGGAGTGCCCAGAGAGTCAGGGTTCGATATCACTACTGCATCCGAGATAATGGCGCTTCTCTGCCTTTCCACCGACCGTAAAGATTTGGAAAGAAGGCTTGCGAACGTAGTTGTCGCACTCGATAAGGAAGGCAAGCCTGTGACGGCAGCCGACCTGAAGGCATCTGGCGCTATGGCCGTAGTATTGAAGGATGCAATCAAGCCTAACCTGGTCCAGACACTCGAAGGAACACCTTCATTCGTCCACGGAGGCCCGTTCGGCAACATCGCTCATGGGTCCAACTCTATTATAGCCACCAGAATGGCGCTGAAGCTTGCTGATTACGTTGTTACAGAGGCAGGTTTCGGGTCTGACCTTGGCGCAGAGAAATTCCTCAATATCAAGTGCCGGACAGCCGGACTTGCTCCTGCATGTGCTGTGGTGGTTGCTACCATAAGGGCACTCAAGATGCATGGCGGTGTCAAGAAAGAAGATCTGACAGTATCCAATCCTGAGGCTCTGGCTAAAGGTATCGAGAACCTCTGGAAGCACTGTGAGAACATGGCGGCGCACGGGCTTTCGCCGGTTATCGCCATCAACCGCTTCCCGACAGACTCAGATGAAGAGGTTGCAAAGCTTTACGAACTCTGTGAGCAGAAGGGCTATCCTGTAGCGCTTTCCAATGTTTGGGCAGAAGGCGGTAAAGGTGGAATCGAACTTGCGAAGCTCGTGATGGAGACCATCGAGAACAATCCTTCAAACTTCCATCCGCTTTATCCGCTGGATAAGCCGCTCAAAGAGAAGATTGAAACTATTGCAAAGACAATTTACGGTGCAAGTGGCGTTGTCTACACTTCAGAGGCAGAGAAAAAACTTGCTCAGATAGACAAGCTGGGCTTCGGAAACCTGCCTATCTGCGCTGCTAAGACTCAAAACTCGCTTACTGACGATCCGAAGGTCATCGGACGTCCGCGAGATTTCGAAATTACGGTCCGCGATGCCAAAGTATCCGCAGGTGCGGGGTTTGTCGTAATATATACCGGGACCATAATGACTATGCCTGGTCTTCCAAAGGTTCCGGCTGCTGAGAAGATTAGCTTCGACGACAAAGGCAATATAGTAGGACTATTCTAGAGAGGGAGGTAAGCGCAGATGGCAACTATGACAGCAAAGATTATTGACGGCAAGGCTATTGCAGCCCAGATGGAAGAGGAAATGAAGGTCGAGGTAGCCGAGCTGACCGCTTCAGGCACCCAGCCCGGACTGGCTGTAGTGCTGGTTGGGGAAGACCCTGCATCCAAGGTCTATGTAGGCCGCAAGGAGAAATCCTGCGAGCGGCTTGGTATCAAGTCTTTTGGCTACAAGCTTCCTGCAGAAACAACTGAAGAAGAGGTTCTGAAGCTGATAGATGAACTGAACGCCCGCGAGGATGTTCATGGCATACTGGTCCAGCTTCCTCTTCCCAAGCACATTGACTCAAAGAAGGTGCTGATCCGCATCGACAGGTCAAAGGATGTAGACGGTTTCCATCCTCTAAATGTTGGCTGCCTGTTTGTGGACCAAAGCCCGCTTCCTCCATGCACTCCGGCAGGAATCATGGAACTGTTAGCACGGACTGGAGTTGAACTTGAAGGCAAAACAGCTGTAGTGGTAGGTAGGAGCAACATCGTAGGCAAGCCTGTTGCCATGATGCTTCTCAAAGAGAACGCCACGGTGACAATCTGCCATTCAAGGACAAAGGATCTTCCTGGTGTCTGCCGGTCAGCGGATGTTCTGGTTGCGGCGGTAGGCAGACCGGAGATGATAAAAGGTGACTGGATCAAGCCCGGAGCCGTAGTAATAGATGTTGGTGTAAACCGACTGGAAAATGGCAAACTGGTTGGCGATGTCGAGTTCGCGGCTGCATCTGAGCGTGCATCAGCGATCACTCCGGTTCCTGGAGGCGTCGGCCCGATGACCATTGCCATGCTGATGAAAAATACGATCTGTGCGGCAAAGAATGCACATACGCTGAAGAACATCGCTGCGTGCGGAGGCGGATGCTCGTATACCTCCTGCGCACCTGGCGACTGAGTTCCAGACCAGAAAGTTATGAAGATAACAGGCGCAGGTCGTGGTTCCTGCGCCTTGTTTCTGAATGAAATCAATCAAGAAGTGGCGGCCCGGAACCTGGTTATGGGTTATAGCTCTTACCAGGTTCCGGGAAACTTCTGGTCTGGAATCTGCGTTCGGACGATGTGCCTGCTTCGCACAGCCTGCCAGCCTTTTATGGCTGAATCAACTTAATAACTAGAATAGAAGTGGAAGTGTGAAGCATTGAAAAGCGGAAGCAATCTTGAAAGGCTTCTTCGTGCCGGACATTTCGCAGTCTGTGGGGAAATGAGCCCGCCTCAGTCGGCGGATTCTTCTTCAATTGCGAAGAAATGCGGCTATTTCAAAGGTTACGTCGATGCTGTTAATCTGACGGACAACCAGACGGCTATCGTGCGGATGTCAAGCGTGATGTCCAGTTACTATGTCCTCCAGTGCGGAGTAGAACCGATAATGCAGATGACCTGCCGGGACCGCAACCGGCTTGCAATACAGTCCGACATCCTCGGTGCGTGCTCTGCAGGTATAAAGAACATCCTCTGTCTGACCGGCGACCACATGAAGTTCGGCAACCATCCTGAAGCCAAACCTGTTTTCGACCTCGATGCCGTTCAGCTCATCCAGATGGTAAAGAAAATGCGGGATGAGAAGCAGTTTTTGTCAGGTGACGAGATAAAACAGGAGCCTAAGGTGTTCATCGGAGGCGCAGCCAACCCGTTTGGTGAGCCTTTTGAGATGAGAGTCCTCAATCTTGCCAAAAAGATAGATGCAGGCGCTGATTTCATTCAGACACAACCGGTATTCGACCTGGCACGGTTCCAAAAATGGATGGATGCAGTCAGGGAAGAAGGTTTGGATAAGGAAGTCTTCATACTGGCAGGTGTTATGCCTGTTCGGAGTGCCAAAGCGCTGCATTATATGAAGGAAAGTGTTCCTGGGATGCGGATTTCGGATGATTACATCAAGCGGATGGAAGCGATCACGGACAAAGAGGCTGCTATGGAAGAAGGTGTGAAGATAGCAGTGGAGATAATCAGCGAAGTCAGGCAGATGCCCGGTGTAGCTGGGGTTCACATAATGCCTGTAATGTGGGAGTCAATCACTCCGAGGATAGTTGAACAGGCAGGACTATTGCCGAGACCTGAACTGCCTGCAGATGAACCTGCAGTAACCGGATTGGAGCGTTAAGAGATGAGCAAAGTAAGCGAGAATTTTGCCAAGTTCTGTGAGAAGCACCCGAGGCTTTATGCCTGTGCGGTGCTTGCCGAAAACGCGTTCAAGAAGCCGGTATTCAGGTGCCAGGACTGCGGCCAGTGTATACTCAGTTATACAGCGTTTACCTGTCCTATGAGATGCCCGAAACAGATGCGCAACGGGCCGTGTGGAGGAACCAGAGAAGATGGCCGCTGCGAGGTCTATCCTGAACGGCACTGTATTTGGTGGTTGATTTATCGCCGCGCAAAGAGGATGGGACGGCTTAAAAAGCTAAGAAGAATACAAAAACCCGTAGACCGCCGGCTGCAACACACATCCGCATGGCTGAACGTCTTTGCAGGCAAAATCGATCCACCCTCTTGGGGAAAAGACTGAACCAAGTGCGGAACCTTTTGAGTGCGGAATGCGGAGTGCGGAGTGCGGAATGAAGGAGACGTGGAAAGTTCGAAAGTAAGAAAATCAGAAATAGAGAGGGAATAAGCTGGCATGCTTCGGCGCACGGTTTTTGCGCCGAAGCCCTGTTTTGAATCTTAATTAGCATCTGCAAGTTTAGTCTCTTTCATACCCGTCCAGGAAATCTGCCGGATGTGAAGGGATTTATCCAGTTCCCTTTCTACTTTTCCGCGTTAATGACCAAGAATTGGAATGTTGAATTAAGGGAGACGGGGAACCTGGAAAGTGAAAGGTAGTAAGACTTTACACTTTACTCTTTTCACTTTACACTTTCCACTCTCCCAAGCTTTGAAAAATTAGGAGAAGATGAATATGCTGATTGTTGGTGAACGTATAAATACCAGTCGCAAGGTTAAAGGCGAGCCGATTATTGAAAAGGCTGTCTGTGCCCGTGATGCTGATTTTGTTATCAAACTTGCCAAAGACCAGGTTGAAGCAGGCGCTACGTATATTGACCTCAACTGCGGGACTCTCCGTGAAGACGAGCCTGAGTCACTGGAATGGCTTACAAAGACGGTGCAGGCTGCAGTCGATGCTCCACTTACATTCGACTCCCCTAACCCGGCTGCAATCGAGCGAGCATTGGCAGTTTATGATCATACAAAGGGTCAACCGATGATCAACTCTATCACCGCCGAGACAGACCGTTATAAGAACATACTGCCGCTCGTTCAGAAGTATCAGACAAAGGTAATCGCGCTTTCTATGGACGACACCGGCATCCAGGCTGATGCTGAGAAGCGGTTGACGGTTGCCCGAGACCTGGTCAAGCGATTGACGGACGACCAGGTGCCTTTGGATGCTATCTATGTAGACCCTCTGACTTTCCCGATCGGCACCGGGACTGAAGTCGGCGTTGCCATGCTTGAGATTATCTCCCGGATAATGACAGAGTATCCAGGTGTGCATACAATAGCCGGTATTTCGAACGTAAGCCACGGTATGCCAGCCCGGAAGTTCCTGAATGAGGCCATGACTCTGCTATCTATGGACAGAGGGATGGACGCGGCTATCATCGACCCGATGGACCGCTATCTGATGGCCCTAATAGCCGCCGCAGAAGCGCTCCTTGGCCGGGATGAGTTCTCGATGAACTACATCACCCTGTCCAGAGCAGGTAAATTCGATGGCCTTTGATAGTTTTTAACCAGCCAGAATAGTGTTGAATGCGAAGTGCGGAGTGCGGAATACCGTAATTACGCGGTTTTTGCAAAACGAAATGGGCTTGAAATGAGCTTGATTTGAGCTTGGGATAGTGGCTCATGAGCGTGGAAATGGTTTCGTTTTGCATGTTTTTTATTGCACTCCTTCCTTTTTGCCTTTCTTGAGTTTGTTCTCTTTTTGGCTCTTGTTGTGAGATATAGTACCTTCGGCATTGCTTGCTACCGTTGCCTTTTGTTTACTGCTGTATACAAGGTTTTCCTGACTCTGTTATGAGATGCTACTCGGTGAGTAGATCCCTAACCATTAAAAATATTTGTTGTCCATAATTATAAGACAACAACTCAGCCAAAAAGTACGGAAAAAGTGAGGATATTTCTGGGATATTTATGGGAACAGGTGTTTGGAGTGCGGTCGCTTGAGACCGCTTTGTTTTATGCCGACAGTAAAGCTATATAACATATAAGATTAGCTGTAATCGAAAAACAAAGCGGCGTCGAGCCGCCGCACTCCAGATATCTGGCAAACCGATGTATACATTTTATATACTTCGGCGCACGCTTTTTTGCGCCGAAGGCCAGTTATGAGTCTCAATCATCACTCGTCCAGCAAATCTGTTCCGTTATCCTGATTAAGCTTTCTTGAGTTTGTTCCGGCGTTTTTTTATTTCTGGGTTTTAGCCCTTTTCGCGCCTTTAGAACATGGTTAATTGAGTACCTAAAACATTGTTGTCCATAATTATAAGACAACAACTTGGGCAAAAAGTACAGAAAAAGCAGGGATATTTTCAGGATATTTATACGAACAGGTGTTTGTGTGGATTTGTGGGTGTTTTTCATCTGTGTTTGAAACACGAAGGGCACGAAATTAGGCGAAGGACACGAAAGGTTATGAGTGGGATGTGGGGATGGTATCTTTCGGATGGCTGCTAGTTATGGTATCTTTATGTTGTTGATGCCGATTGCAAACAAGAAGGGGGGCTTCGGCGCAAAAGGCGCGCCGAAGTATTAAGGCATAAAAGCATTAGACATATATGGAGGCTGTTATGAGGAAGTGGGTTCTTTGGCTTATTGTGCTGGCTCTGGTTATAGCAGTAGTTTTTGCATTTGCAGCAGATACGGATGAGATGGCTGTTGTTAAGAAACCTGTGCCGTCTGACCTGGAGCTTGTTCCGGGGACTTATGAACTTGTCTGGGATTCTGAGCTCGATTGCAGTGCTGCAGTATACTCATCTACATCGCAGCAGATTGTGCCGATGATTAAATCGCTTCCTGAACTGGTATCGAAACAGCCGAAAATGATAGGCTTTCCTTTCGATGGGCAGTATCTTCTTGCAGTACTCGATGAATCCAAAGGCTCGGGCGAAGGATATGATACAGCCTACATAGATACCAACCGTGACGGCGACCTTTCAGATGAAAAAGCTCTCAAATGGGACACATCTGGAGGGGAGTGTTACCAGGAATATACTCCCTGGACACAGGTGCGAATCCACTGTGGAGAACATCCTGCTGCCACTGCTAAAGTAAGGTTGTTGGTCTACTCTGATGGGCTTCGCCATTTCTCCGTCAGACCTGAAAGAACCGGAACATGGAGAGGGAAAATCGACTCCAATAAAGGGAAAGTAGAGATTGCTGTAGTAGACGGCAACTCCAACGGGGCGTATAACGATAATCTGCTGGTAAATGACGGCTTCAACATCACTTATGCCAGCTACGATTATCTGCTCATCGACTGTAACCTGTTTGGTAGAGTGATTACGGACCAAACAAGCCCTCATTACATCGCTTTATGTAACGTTATCTCTGTTGCAGGCAGGCTATACAGCGTTGAGGTAAGCAGAGCAGGCGATAAGGTGACGATATCTCCTTACACCAAACCTGCAGGCAGGTTGGTTACAAGCATCAGCGAGGTTTGCGGAACTAAAGCGTGTATCAGGAATATCAGCACAATCAGCAAGGCGGGGTACTTCGACCTCAGAGACCCATCAGCCAAGGGTGTCATGCTTCCTGCCGGTCAGCATAAGGTAGACCGGTGCGATCTGGAAATTATTCGTCAAGGTGCGGAGCCGCTTAAAATTACAGGCAGGATAGACTCTCAACTTGATATCTCTCCTGACAAGGATTTCGTGCTGAAACTTGGCGGAGATGTCTCAGTAGCGATCAATCCTGAACTGGAAGAGCTGATTTTAAACTCCGGGAAACGTAAATCTGTTGATCTGGTAATCAGGATTGGTGATAAGGTAATAATTCAGGCCATAGATGACCAGAGGATTGGTTCTGAACCCAAAGTGAAGTTCTTCGATGACCAGGGAAAGATGGTGCATATGACCACTGCCGGCTATACATGAGGCGGCAGCGGATGCGCGTATCTCGTGGAGATACCAAAAGACTTGAAACCTGGCAGCTACACAATGCAAATGGCAGTAGATACGAAGACAGAACTGGGATTACTCGTTGGCAAGCGGAAGGTTATAGTAACAGATGCTGCGCCTACAGGCACTTTCTATCTCGATTAACAGATTTTGGGATGGATGCGGATGTTGATTTGTTCTCATCGCGAAAGCTTGATGGCGAATAGTTGGTCGTCTTCCTGATTACCCTGCTGAAATAGTATGGGTCTTTGAAGCCTGATAGCAGTGCTACCTCGCTTATTGGTAAATCGGTAGTTAGAAGAAGGCGCTTTGCGACCTCAATACGAACCTGCTGGAGATACCTCAGCGGGCTTACCCCTAATCTGGCGCTGAAACTGTGTGACAGGTGGCCTTTGCTAACGCTCGCAGCATGCGCAAGCTCCTCGAGGCTGATGTCTTTATCGTAGTTGGAGTGTATATACTGAAGGGCGAAGTCTACTGTATCGTGCTGTACCGAGATTCTTGTTTCCCAGGCGTTGTCTACGAGGCATAGAAAAGCCCTGCAGTAAGCTTCAGCGAGCCTGGATATGCCGGAGGCACTTGATTCTTCGAGAATACGCTGGCATAACCAGCCCATCTCTCCTTTTTTATCTGAAATCAAAAGATGAGTGCCCTGCGGAGAACTGCCCTGCACATCTATACCTAAGAATATAGTCTCTTCTGGATTGATAGGGTCTGATGTTTCAGCGTGAGGAAGCCCCGGAGGATAGACAACAACGTGAAACTGCTGCGGGCGGATTGCTGCATCGGGCAGCTCAATCCTTCCAGTGCCGCGCACGAAGTAGACGAATTCCCAGTAGTCATGCGTATGAGCAGGCATCTCCCAGGCAGGATCAGGCGAAACATTCCCAACAGATAACAACCGCGAAGATTCGATATCGAACACGAACCATTCCTCCTGAAGAGTACTTCAGTTCTACTATATTCTACATCAGATATGACTAGTTATTCCTGCTTGTTGACAGCCTGTAAAAGGTAATATTCAACATTCACGTCCATGTAAATAGCATTCTAGCCCATCCTATATTCAGTATTGCCAAGATAAAATCTCTGAGGATTGGAGTATAACAGATTTTCAGGCTTACTTGTTGACTGGAGGAGATAAATTGGCAAGAGCAGCAAGAAGGATCCAGTGGGAGAAAATAAAGCTGGATGATGGCAGTTTTGAATCAGCCAACGTGTTCGATGTGAACAACGACGGCATTATGGATATCGTCTGCGGCGGTTACTGGTATGAAGGACCGGATTTCAAGAAACACAAACTGTGCGATGTCCTTGCTGCAGGAGAATACTATGACGATTTCTCCACAATCCCGATGGATGTCAACGGCAATGGCTATTTGGATGTCATCACCGGAGGCTGGTGGGGAAAAACGCTGTACTGGAGAGAAAACCCCAAAGGATTGCCGCTGGAATGGAAAAGCCATGAGATAGACATGTGCGGGAATATCGAAACAACACGTGCATGGGATGTTGACGGAGATGGAGAGCTTGAAATATGTCCCAATACACCTGCTGGGCCGCTTGTTTTCTATAAGCTAATCCGGGATGAAAATGGTAAAGGCACAGGTAAGTTTCAGAAGTACGTAATAGACGAAAAACCGTCAGGACACGGGCTTGGTTTTGGCGATATCACAGGCAGCGGTAAAGGTTGCATTGTGGTAAGTAACGGCTGGTGGGAACCGACTGGCGATCCTCTTACATCAGCATGGGTTTTCCACCAGGAGTTCGATTTCAAAGGGGCAAGCGTTCCTATACTGGTTGTAGACCTCAATAATGACGGAATAAATGAGATCATCGTTGGTCAGGCACACAATTACGGCTTGGATTACTATACTCAGACACTCAATCCAGATGGGACTCGCACATGGACGAAGCATCCAATAGATCCCTGGTTCTCCCAATACCACGACATGATCTGGGTGGATATCGACTCAGATGGAGAATGCGAGTTGGTAACAGGATGCCGCCATCGCGCGCACTGTGGAAATGAACCGGGAGAAGATGATATAGTAGGACTCTATATATTCAAGTGGAACGGTGAAAGCTTCACAAAACAGGTCGTGGACTATGGGTCTGTTCCGCATCATTCCGGGACGGGGATTTTCTTTGCTGTGGCTGATTTGGACGGTAACGGCAGGCTCGATATTGTAGCACCAGGGAAAGAAGGGCTGTTTATCTTCCGCAACCTGGGATTCGAGAGTATCGGATTAAAGTAACAGGAGGCAGATATGGCTAAAATTGCAATGATAGGGGCTGGAAGTATAATCTTCTGCAAGACTCTGATGTCTGACATTATGGCGACACCCGGGCTGGAATCCACTCATTTCGCCTTAATGAGCCCAACTGAGATGAAACTCCGCAGGATGGAAAAGTTCGCAAATGAGCTGATTCGTGAGAATAACCTGTCCGCGACAGTTGAGGCAACTACTGACAGACGAAAAGCGCTGGATGGGGCAGATTATGTTGTTCTGATGATCCAGGTCGGCGGTGTGGATGCGTTCCAGATGGACTACGAGATACCGATGCGTTACGGTGTAGACCAGTGCATCGGTGATAGTATGGGGCCTGGCGGTATTTTCAGAGCGCTGAGGTCTATCCCAGTCCTGCTGGACATCGCAAAGGACATCAAAGAGCTTTGCCCGAAAGCTTTAGTCCTCAATTATGTCAATCCTATGGCAGCTAACTGCTGGGCACTCAGTACAGTTCCTAAACTTGGGTTTGTGGGGCTGTGTCATGGTGTTCAGACCACACTGGATCTCATTGCCGGTTATCTTGGTGAACCAAAAGAGTGCATCGACTATCTTTGCGCGGGCATCAACCACATGGCGTGGTTTTTGAAGCTCGAAAAAGCCGGCAAGGACCTATATCCACTGCTTCGAGAGAAATTCGAGCAGCCGGAATACTACATAAACGAAAAAGTGCGCGGTGAGGTTTTCAGGCATTTCGGTTATTTCATGACAGAGAGCACCGGGCATTTGTCTGAGTATGTCCCCTGGTTCCGCAAGAGCAAAAAGGCGCTCGAACTTTACTGCGACATGCCTGATTTCGGCGGCGCAAGCGGTGCATATTACAAATATTGCCGGACGATAACGGATAAATTCGCAGATACGGATTTTCTCAGCATCGAAAGCAGGAAACTGGAAAAGCGAAGCGCGGAATACTGTTCGTATATAATCGAAGCGCTCGAACTGGATAAGCCGTTTAGCTTCAATGGTAACCTCCGCAACGATTCATATATCACCAACCTTCCGAATGGATGCTGTGTGGAAGTTCCAATCTATGCAGATGGAAGGGGGCTGCATCCGGCAGTAGTTGGCAATCTGCCACCTCAGTGTGCAGCGCTGAATATGACTAATGTTCTGGTGCAGGGATTGACCGTAGAAGCTGCAATCAGCGGGAATCCTGAGCTTGTTATGCAGGCTGCAGCACTTGATCCGTTGACATCCGCTGTATGCACGCTGCATGAAGTCCGTGAGATGGTCCGTGAGATGATGGAAGCAGAATCGAAGTGGCTGCCTCAATTTGAAGGCAAAAAGCTCGCTGATGTTCCAGTGATTTCGATTCCGCCTAATACGGTGCCTGCGAAAGTGCCTCAAGATCCTGCGCTGGCGATTGCAGCCAGGTTCGCTAAGCTGGCAGCAAGTTAGGGCTATAAAATCAAAGGATGTATCTGAATGGAGAAAGTAAGAATCGGATTTGTGGGCGTAGGAGCGATGGGGCAATGCGCTCACTTGAAGAATTTTGCAGTAGTTCCTGGTTGTGAAGTAGTTGCGATTGCTGAAATACGAGAAAAACTGGGGGAGATGGTAGCCCGGAAGTATGGTGTGCCAAATGTTTATAAAAACCATACGGAAATGCTTGCTGCAGAAAAGCTGGATGCTATTGTTGCTTCTCAGCCATTCACCCGTCACGGTGTTTTAGTGCCCGATCTTCTAAAAGCTGGAATCCCTATTCTTACTGAGAAGCCGCTGGCAGGCTCAGTGAGAGTCGGGGAAAAGATTATTAAAGCTGTATCGGAAAGCGGAACGTGGCATATGCTCGGATACCACAAACGCAGCGACCCGGCTGTTATGTATGCCAAAGCTACTATAAACGCGCTTAAAGAAACCGGAGAACTTGGCCCGATGCGCTATGTCCGCATCCTTATGCCTGAAGGTGATTGGATAGCTAATGGATTTGCAGATCTCGTTAAATGCGATGGCCCACAACCGGAGCTGGAGTTCGATCCTGCTGCAGAAGACATGGATGAGGCTACCTATAAGCTCTACATCTCCTTTGTGAACTACTACATCCACCAGGTCAATATGATGAGGCATATACTGGGTGAGCCGTATGAAGTCACCTACGCCGACCCATCTCAGGTTGTAATGGGAGTCCGAAGCAGCAGCGGTATCTCCGGTACCATCGAAATGTCGCCGTATAGAACAACCATCGACTGGCAAGAATCTATCCTGGTCTGCTTTAAGTATGGTTATGTCAAGATAAACCTGCCTGCTCCGCTCGCAGCGAGACCTGGGACAGTCGAGATATTCAAAGACCCTGGTAACGGCGCAACTCCGCAGACGATAATACCTCAGCTTCCCAATATACCTGCAATGAGGCAGCAAGCAGCGAACTTTATAAGTGCAGTCAAAGGTGAGATGGAACCGTTGTGCAACTCACTGGAAGCACTTGATGACCTTAAAGTGGCAAGAGACTATATAAAACTGCTCAAAGGTGTGTAAGGTCTGTTGGGTCCTCCGACTCTTTATGGGATGGAGGGCCCTATTATCACAAAATACGATTTATCCCTCGATTTCTCCAAATCCCCTGTATAATCAAAGAAATAAATCCCAACCTCCAGATATGCAAGGTCGTAATTCCTGTAGAAGCAACAAGACGAGGATAACGCTTTGGAAGCATCCGATGCGGACCTGATTAGACAATGCCTGGCGGACGATAATAACGGATTTGACCTGTTGGTCAAGAGGTATCAGAAGCGGATAATCGGTTTTTGCTACAAGATGCTTGGCAATGCTGACCAGGCTTCTGATGCAGCGCAGGATACGTTCGTCAAAGCATACTACGCGCTGGACAGGTTCAAGCTGGATGCAGCGTTCCTACCGTGGATCCTCAGAATTGCCAGTAATACCTGCACGGACATGCTCAGAAGCCGTGCAAGGCAGGCTGATTCACTGGACGAAATACCGGCTGATATCGGACCGATAGCACCGGAAGAAGATTCACCTGAACAAAAGATGTTAGTGTCCGAAAACGAGCGGTTGACACGAGAGGCTTTAATGAGCCTTCCTGAAAGGAGCCGAACAGTGCTCGTGATGTTCTACTTCAACAGGTTGAGCATCAAAGAGATCAGCAAGATACTCGACAAACCAGTTGGATCAATCAAATATGACCTGCATACTGCCAGGGAGGCGCTTAGGCGCAGATTGAAGGGTATGATGGTGGGAGTATGAACTGTAAAAATGCCCGAGAGATTGTAAATATCCTGATGGACGGCGAAGAACACGCTCAAGGATGGCAGGCCAGAGTGCACATGGACACCTGCGAGGACTGCCTGGAGTGGTATCAGAGTATGACAACAGCAATTGGACTGATCGATGACTCCAGTGACCTGCCTGAGCTGGATATCTCGGCTGCTGTGATGGCAAAACTGCCCAAGCAGCATCCTTATGCACAAAAAGCGCCGGTAGTTAAGCGCAAGACACTGCTGGCATGGATCGGAGCATCCTGGGCTGCGGGATTTGCAGTCCTGGTTCTGGCAGCAGCAGTAGTAATGCTGCGGATGCCGGATATTGTAACCGAGGTTCATCAATACAGGATAGGTCTGGCAGCTACGCTAGACGCATTCTTCACCAGCATACCTGCTGCTCTTAGAGCAATAGGCTTAACAGCCGGAGATGTTATCAGTAAGTTCGGGATAATGCTCTTCCAATTCCGCTATGGGATCATCGGATTCGTGGCAGCAGACTCGGCTGCACTGGCTATGGCTGCATGGCTGTGGATGAAACGAAAGCGGGTTACTAAAACTGTTATGTTAATAGCCTAATACCTGTAAAACGGAGGTTGGATATGAAATGGCGATTTATATTAATTTTACTAGCTGCAATACTCAATGTTACGTTGGCTTTTGGTACTCCTCCAAAGGAAATGATAGACCTTTCCGGCACATGGAAGTTCCAAACTGATCCGAAAAATGTGGGGCTTACGGAGCAATGGCAAAAGCAGGACTTCGATGCTTCTAAATGGAGAACCATCAGCGTGCCATCCGATTGGGAATCTCAAGGGATAACTGAGGAAAATTCTAATAACACCGGGTCTAAGGATGAAAATCCCTATTCAGGTTATGCCTGGTACCGCAGGTCTGTAGATATCCCGGAAAACTGGGCAGGCCAAAAGGTCTACATGAATCTGGGACAGGTGAACAACCAGGGGTCGGTGTATGTAAACGGAATCCATGTTGGAACGGCACTTGATGAAGTCTCCGTAAACCGCATATACGCCATTCCAGAAGAGGCTCTGAGACCAGGAAAACCAAATATAATCGCCATCCGGGTCTGGAATCCGAAAGGAACCGGTGGGATTGTCAAAGGACCGGTAACGCTCACCAGCGGTAGTCCTGAGACATTTACACAGACTACAACCAATCTAAATCCTAGACAAAGAGTGCAAGAGGATGCGACTCGGGTTAACAGCGATCTGGTCATTCAGGAAGGACAGACTGTAAACAACGCCACTGTAGTACGTGGGGACCTGATCATCAAAGGAACAGTAAATGACGATGCATCGGCAATAGCCGGAGATGTTGTGGTGTATCCTACAGGAAAGATTAATGGAGATGTCACTTCGATTATGGGTAATGTCAGACTGCAGGAAGGTGCCTGGGTAGGCGGCGATGTTGCAACCGTAGGCGGAAAACTGGAACAAGCTGAGAATGCTGTTATTATGGGCGATACGGTCACCACTCGCAGGAACGTTAATGTGTCGACAGAAGGTCAGGATGACAGAGATTTGGTATTTGAGAGCCTGCTTTTTGCAGTGCTGTTTGCTGTATTGGCGACGATTATCGCAGCAATTACACCTGGACGGACAGAAACTTTAGCGCAAAGTGTTGCAGAACGGCCTCTGGCTTCATTTGGAGTAGGTCTGCTGGGGTTCCTGTTGATACTTCCGGTTACATTGCTCTTGATTATCACGATTATCGGTATACCACTGGTGTTTGTGTTATTTTTGGCAATAGCAGCCGGTTTGATCCTTGGATTGGTTGGATTGGGGTTGTTCGTAGGTCAAAGGGTAACAACTGCTATCCAGAGACCTGTAGCATCAATAGCGTTGGCAGCCGGTCTAGGAGTTCTATTGATAGATTTAGTGTGTATCATCCCGGTAGTTGGAGGATTGATTTGGTTCATTGCTACTGCGATAGGTTTTGGAGCAGTGATATTGACTGGTTTTGGAACTTCAAACCGATGGTTTAGCAACCGGTTTGGCCGAGGATCGGCGCCAACTCCACCGCCTTCAGAACCAGCGACTGGAACGACCGAAGTGTAAATGCCTCCCAAGGCAACCAGGGCGGAGACTTGGGTGTTTCTGCCCTGGATTTTTATCTCTGCCCTGCAAGCAGTTTCCGTGCTTTTTCCTCAAGATCTCTCAACCCGGTTTTTTTATCCGATAAAGAAGGGCTAACACCATCAGCCATTTGAGACAGCAGTTGGTCATGAGCAATAGCATCCGGGTCCTGCTGTAGTTGCTGGATGGTCTGCAGTACCTGCTCGTTTACTTCATTTAGCTCGACCAGTCCATCACAGGCAGTATAGCGCACTGCCCAATTTGGATCATTCAACCACTCTTTGAGCCGGCTAGCTATCCGTTTGTCTTTAACATAGATGAAAAATTTGGCCGCATACGCACGAGGTCTGATATCAGGATCATCCAAAGCAGACCAGAGAGCGTTATCAATATCCGGATCCTTTAACTTATATTGTTCGCAAGCAAGGACAGCAGCACAGGCTTGTCTTACCTCTGCTGAAGGATCGTATAGCAAGTGGTCAATAAGAGGTGGGATGACCTCTGGCAAGTAGTTTTTAGGATCGAATGAAGGAATAGGAAGCGCTAGAGCTGCAAACGCCCGGTTCTTTTCCTCCCCGAATTCCAGTACTTCAAGCAAAGGCGGAATTGCCCGTTTATCGCGAGTGAGGCCCAGGTTCATAATATCATTATGACTGCAATCCGGTTCCGATAACCTGGCAATCAGCGGTTCGATATCTACAGGCTGTTTTCTCCTGCGCCAGAACATGGTTATTACCTCTAGTTACACTTGAACTGTCGGTCAGGCAGCTACATAGATAGACGCGTAACGCAGAGAAGATACTAGTGATTATCAAGCAATCAATTTATGTTGGCTGGCTCGATTACTGTAGGGTAATTCATCCCAAGTTCTACCATCCAGTATACGTCCATTTCGTTTCTTTTGTACGCCGCCCCATTGCTTAAAGAAAAATGCAACACCAGATGTAATACACTGGTCTCTGAGTGCTCGCACCCAATCTGGTTGCATTGTCCTAGCATTCGGACCAGATTCACCACCTACAATTACCCAATCCAGCCCATCCAAAGGGGTGTCAAGCGGTCCTAAAAGCGGTTCAGCAGAGATGAACTTTGTTTCAGCCTCAGTGCTGAGAAGATCATCAATTCTTCCGGCACACGCCTGGTTTTCTACTGTCACGCCCATCCATAGATTCTCGGGCCATTCTAGCCTTGGCGCAAGCGCTCGTAATCTCTCGGTGCGTTTGGTAAGCACCTGAAATATGTGCCAATCAGCACGCGCAATAGTATGAAAGACTTCTTCTATAAACCGGTCAGGGACTTCTTCATGGAAAAGATCACTCATCGAGTTTACAAAGATCAACTTAGACCTTTTCCATCTAAGTGGTAGAGTCAGAATATCAGAATGTAAGGTAACTTCAAAGCCATGTTCATACCTTTGGTTGCCCATTGCCTGAAGTCTTCGGGCCATCCGCTCAGCATAGCAGTTCAGGCACCCAGCGCTGATTTTAGAGCAACCGGTAACAGGATTCCAGGTCGCAGATGTCCATTCAATACCAGATTTCCAACTCATTGATTTATCCTTTTGGAAAGACTATAACAGCCTTGTTCATTAATGTCCCTTTTCGTCGCTTAGATGCAGGTGGGTCAATTACAATTTTGAATCTATCTTCCAACCGCTGCAATGCATCTTTGTAATCTGCAATTATGTATGGCGTGCCAATGTTGTGTTTGTCATAAACCTCCTGAACAGTAAGACTGCATCCTGCGAATTTGGATAACAACTCATCTCCTAGTTGATCGCGTCTTGGGATTTGAAGCAAAACCCCCTGACTGGCATCATGAAGCGGATCAAAAACAAAGCTCGCTACACCATCATCAGTCCAAGAACTTGCTTTTGCCATTATTTCCTTCATCACATCATACCCACGCTTGTGCTTTGTAACAAATATCAGGTAATGGCTTGTACGATCTTTATCTTCTTCTTTGAAACGGAAGCGCAATACATAATTGCCTTTGATTTTCTTAAGAGCCTGTTCTAGTCCAGCGAGTATTCTTTCTTCTCGTTTAATTGGATCTAGCGGACGAAGCTCGGAGCGGAGTAATTCTGCTTCTTCTGCACCAAAAATATCATCAATAAGAGGACCAGCTTTAGGTGCGTCGATCCATCTATTAACCTCATTATAGTTGAAGAAGAAGATGCAATCGGATCCCCAGTCTTTTAGAACAGACCCAATCAGATCTATGGATAGCCCCTTGAATCCCCAAGGATCAATAAAAAGAAGTGTAGGCGGAAGTCTACGCGATTTAAACATTTCAATAAGACTACTATCTACTTCTTTTTCATGGAACACAGGCTTATATTTTAGTTGCTCAATATCGGGAATAGCATTGATTTACGCTTCTAATCTCTTTACTGTCTCAATATGCTTATCGTTAAATAAGGTAATTAGACAACAACGCAATTCGGGTTTTTGGATAGCCTGTTCAAGTATTAATATAGGTGTGGATTTGCTGCTGTCTTCATAAATGCCCGGACCAGCGAATAAATCAATGTAAGCCAATTTAGTTACACGAGGATTACTGGCGATTATTATAGCCCAGGCATTGAAATATTTGGAAACAATATCTGCCTTACACCGTGAACTCTTGCTTTGTTTACTGAAAAAGTCGCCTCTCAAAAGAGCACCTCAGCATCACATTAGATCGAACGGGTGTTCCGCCTGCATTTTACTGCTAATGAATTAATAAATCAACTGCTAACTTACTTCCTCCCTCATCGCTTTAAGCCGTTTCATGATGTCGTTTGTGCCTCGGCCGAAGTAGTCATGCAGGAGTTTGTATTCTGCGAATAGTTTTTTGTATATTTCGTGGTTCTTCGGAATCGGTTTGTAGGTTACGTCTTTGACTCGTGCCATCTTTTTGGCTGCATCGAAGATCGTGTCGTATCCTCCTGCTGCGCTGCCTGCTGCAACAGCCCCAAACATAGCTGACCCAAGCGCACAAGACTGAGAAGATGCCGTGATTTTAATCTCCCGGCTGGTTACGTCTGCATAAATCTGCATCAACATCGGGTTGCGGTCAGGAAGCCCTCCGGCAGCATAGAGTTCGTTTACTTCTACGCCGCTCGATTGGAATGCATCGATAATAATGTTCGTTCCAAAGGCTGTGGCCTCGATCAACGCGCGGTACATCTCCTCAGGCTTGGTAGCAAGCGTCATGCCGACCATAACTCCTGTCAGATCGACATCAACCAGCACAGAACGGTTTCCATTCCACCAATCAAGCGCAATAAGTCCGCTTTCTCCAGGTTTCAACACCGATGCCTTTTCTGTCAGAAGCTCATGCACCGAAATTCCCTTTGATTTTGCTTCATCCATATAGGATGCAGGCACGCAGTTCTCCACAAACCAGGCAAAGTGGTCTCCAACACAAGATTGACCAGCCTCAAAGCCGAAATATCCGGGGATGATGCCATCTTCGACATATCCGCACATGCCTTCGACGATCTTAGGCTCCCTACCAAGCACCATGTGGCAGGTGGAAGTGCCCATGATCATGACCATTTTGCCAGGTTCAGTGACTGTAGCAGCGGGAACAGCAACATGCGCGTCCACATTAGCCACTGCCACAGCGATTCCCGGTCTCAGGCCCATTCTGGCAGCCATTTCCGGAGTCAGTTCGCCTGCTTTTGCGCCAATAGGGTATATATCTCGGGACATTTTTTCATCCACGATGTTCTCGATCTTCGGGTGAAGCGCTTTCAGGTACTCTTTGGATGGATAGCCGTCTCGCTTTGACCATATCGCTTTGTAGCCAGCGGTGCAGGCATTGCGGGCTTCCTTTCCGGTCATCTGCAGAATTACCCAGTCAGCAGCCTCGATGAGCTTGTCTGCTGCATCATAGACCTCTGGAGCCTCATTGACTATCTGCAGAGCCTTTGCAAAGAACCATTCTGAAGATATTTTGCCTCCATAGCGGTCCAACCACGGCTCTCCCATCTCCCTGGCGACCTCATTGATCCGGTTGGCCTCAGGCTGTGCAGCATGATGCTTCCAGAGCTTGACCCAGGCATGAGGATTAGACCTCCATTTGGGATCAAAAGCAAGCGGCTGGCCGGATTTATCGATCGGGAGCATGGTGCAGGCTGTGAAGTCGATCCCGATGCCTATTACATCTTCAGGTGATACTTTAGCTTCCTTTAATACAGCCGGGACGGTCTTTTCCAACACACGAAGATAGTCTGCCGGATCTTGAAGCGCCCAATCAGGCGGCAGCTTCTCGTTGGTTTCCGGCAAGCGGTCGTCTATTACTGCATTTGAGTATTCATAGACTGATGCTGCGACTTCACGGCCGTTTTCTACATCGACCAGCACAGCACGTCCTGATAGTGTTCCAAAGTCGATACCGAGCGAATATTTAGGCATTTAGACCTCCAACATATCGATGTTTCTATGGTTATGTTCAACTGAATATACGCTATTTCCTTCGTGGATTGTCCGGTTATCGGTTTCTAAGCATACAGTGCCGGGTAACGCATAATGACAACTATTACCAGGAGGGTAGATTATGGCTGAAAAGAAGCTGGAGGGCAAGAAAGTAGCTATTCTCGTTACAAATGATTTTGAACAGGTAGAAATGACCAAACCACGGCAGGCTTTGGATGATGCAGGAGCCGAGACGTATCTGATATCCCCAGCAGAAGGAGAAGTCCAGGGGATGAACCACGATGTCAAAGCTAACAGGTTCAAAGTGGATGTACCACTCGATGAGGCTAATCCGGCGGACTATGACGCGCTGCTGCTTCCAGGTGGAGCGCTTAATGCCGATGAGCTGCGGATCAACCCAAAAGCTCAGGAGTTTGCCAGACATTTCGACGAAGAAGGCAAGCCGATTGCCGTTATTTGTCATGCTCCCTGGCTGCTCGTGAGCGCGAACCTGGTCAGAGGGAGAACGCTAACAAGCTGGCCTACTTTGAAGGATGATATCAGGAACGCCGGAGGCAACTGGGTAGATCAGGAAGTGGTAATCGATAACAACTGGGTATCGAGCCGTGGGCCAAAAGACATTCCTGCATTCAATGAGAAGGCAATTCAGCTTATTTCTGAGGGCAAAAAAGCTCGGAAAGAGGCAGCACCTGCGATGTGATTACCGATCCAGGATAGAGATATGTTCGGGCTGACATTCTGCGGGATTCACCCGCTTAAGGCGGATAAATATCCGCCAAACTTATGCCTGGGATACATATCCCATGCGATCTAATCTGTCATGCTGAACTTGATTCAGCATCTCCTAACAAGTAGTAATTTCCGCACGGGGACGTGCGGTAAATCCTGCCCGGCGCGAGGACGAGCGGGGCAATCGGCCATTTGTTCGGGAGGGATTGCAAATCCCTCCCGAGTGAGGGAGTGAGGTACTTCCCCCAGCCTGCCTCGTTGACATAGTAAATTCACAAGCTTATAATCTCTCTAAGGCTGGGGCCGTTTTTGGCTCTGGCTGCGGTAGGAATACCGCCCTAGTCCCAGGGAAATCATTCATATTTTGCGGTTCCGGCAATATGGGGACAAGCCCGGAGCCAGCCAGGAGGAACCTCACTAATGGCAGAAGTGGTTCTTAAGAACCTCACCAAGACATTCAAGAATGTCGTCGCCGTCAACAACATGAACCTGGAAATCAGAGACAAGGAGTTTCTTGTCCTGGTCGGACCATCAGGATGTGGTAAGACGACAGCACTCCGCATGATTGCAGGACTAGAAGAAGCAACCGAAGGAGAAATCTACATAGGCGACAGGTTGGTCAACGATGTCTCGCCCAAAGACCGCGATATCGCAATGGTCTTCCAAAATTATGCGCTTTACCCTCACATGAGCGTCTATGACAACATGGCGTTCGGGCTTAAATTGAGAAAAATCCCAAAACCTGAAATCAAACGGCGGGTATATGAAGCTGCAGAACTGCTTGGACTGCAGGGGATGCTTGACCGGAAGCCCAAACAGCTTTCTGGGGGCCAAAGACAGCGAGTTGCGCTTGGACGAGCCATAGTCCGTGAGCCTGCTGTGTTCCTAATGGATGAACCTCTTTCCAACCTGGACGCTAAACTGAGAGTCCAGACCCGCGCAGAGCTTATAAAGCTTCACAGAAGGCTGGAGATTACTACCATCTATGTAACTCACGATCAGGTAGAAGCTATGACGATGGGCGACCGCATTGTAGTCATGTCGGATGGTATCGTTCAGCAGGTCGATACTCCTCTGAACCTGTATAACAACCCTGCAAACATGTTTGTTGCGGGATTCATCGGCAGTCCGGCTATGAATTTTATCCCGGTCAGCCTCGAAGGCAGCGAGCAGGACTGCTGGATAAATGCGGAAAGCTTCAGGGTCAAGGTACCGACTGCTAAGGCTGAAAACCTGGCCCAATTCTTCGGCAAACCAATGGTTTTTGGAGTCAGGCCGGAGGATATCTTTGACAGCTCGCTCAGCCCGATGGTGAAGCCATCTGAAGAGAACACAGCAAAGGCTGTTGTGGATGTTATAGAGCCGATGGGGCCAACGGTAACGATGTATATAACAGTCGGAGACCACAGCATGGTAGCAACCATCGATTCCGACTCACCAATAGCACGCGCCAAGCCTGGAGATGAGGTAACGATGGTGCTGGATATGGAAAAGACTCATCTGTTTGATAAGGAGTCAGAAAAGGCGCTTTACTAACAGGATGACAGCAGGGGGGATATCGACCGATACACCCCCTGTTCTTTATGTTAGTTCATTAATTGGCAGAAGCAGTTGCTGCCTTACTTGCGTCCAGTGCGTTGAGTGCCTATACCAAGCGTACAGATTGCTCCCGGACGCTTGATCCTCAACACCAGGCTTTCCAATACTCTGAAGGGATGGTTGAGGTTTTCAGGCCCCAGATACGCAGTTACGAAGTCCTGTGCAACTGCCAGATCCAGGTTTTGGACACCTGTCGATACAACCACGCCGTAATCCGCTATAGCAGGCGACTGGAACACTCCTGCAGTAGCGATATCTCTTATATGGTTTATCTCAAGCACTCCGGTATTGGCATAAACTCTGTGCATCTGTGCATATCTTTTAGGACTGACGGCAACGGCATAAGGCCCGAAGAATCCATTATCGACCAGCTTCTGAATAGCAGCAACCACATCACCAAATGCCGCTCCGGCCTCGTCCCAATTATGAGCGTCAACGTTATTACGCCCATCGATAGTCAGAAGCCCTGGAAACCCAAGCTCCGGATTGCCATTGAAGATCAGATCGTCTTCCATCTGGGCTACAAAGGTAGCTGCAGCCGCAGCAGGTGCAACATCAAGCGGAATGTTCAGCCTTCTAGCCGACTCCAAATCCCTCCAATACAGTATGAAGTCCTTATAGATGACTGGTATCGTTTGCCGTATGCGCTGGATTGCTGCAACTGGTTCAGTATCTTCTCTTCCAAGCAAATCGACATTCGCTGAGTCAAGCCCTCCAAAAGCATCAAAATTGATATTTTGGATTCCCACCCCAAGCGGGCCAAATACTTCTATGAACCGGCGAGCTACCAGTTGCCTTTTAGCTGCTTGCACTACAACGTTGTCTATTGCTTCCCATTCGCTGTTAGAAAGAGGCGCTTCACCACGCGCCAGAAGTTCATCCATCCGAGAGCCTCCCGAGTAGGTTTGGAGACCCGGACGAGGCGCCTCGTCCGGGTTTTAATCGTTTACGGAGTCCCGTTCCGAGCTTGCGGTCAGAACGTCCTGCGTGAAAGTCTTATACCCATTCTTGGGAGATATAATCAAATGCGGAATGCGAAGTGCGGAGTGTGGAATGGAGGGAGAGTGACGAGTTACGAGTGATGAGTAACGAGTATACCGTCACCCTGAACTTGTTTCAGGGTCTGAATTCAGATGCCGAATCAAGTTCGGCATGACGTGTCAGGTTCACTAACCTCGGGTAAAATTTGCAATTTAGCCCGGAATGGCTGAAAGAGGGATTTGCAATCCCGGTTATTGATGTTTAGATAATTGTTCGGAATCACAGATTCCTTAGCAATATGTTCGGGAGAAATTGCAAATTTCTCCCGAGGTTGGAAAATTT
>JAKPFN010000038.1 GCA_029551395.1 Armatimonadota bacterium
TGGGAGGGATTGCAAATCCCTCCCGAGGTTGAGAGGTTGAGATCACAGATCCCTCTGCTACTCATCCGGGAGGAATTGCAAATTCCTCCCGATGTGGAGCTACACTACCCTCGGGCTACACTACCCTCGGGCTACACTACCCTCGGGCTACACTACCCTCGGGCTAAATTTGCAATTTAGCCCGGAGAAATAGCCAAGGGATTTGCAATCCCGGTCATTGATGTTATAGATGATGATTCGGGATCACAGATCCCTCAGCTATCTGTCCGGGAGAAATTGCAAATTTCTCCCGAGACTGGGAGACAAACCCGAGACTGGGAGACAGACCTGAGACTGGGAGACAGACCCGAGACTGGGATACTTCCCTCCTCGTTACTCATCACCCGTCACTCGTATCTACTCTTTTGTTGCGTCTAGGATGGTGCTGTCGCTGATCGGTGAGGGTATCTCGCCGATGATATCCTGGATAAGCCCGGTCTCAGGAACGGCAGCAACAAGCTCGCCGGCTTCCACAGCTTCGACATACTTCTCAGCGGAGTTCGCTGCGATTGCACCATCGGCACACGCAGTAACAATCTGTCGGAACGTCTTTTGCCTTACATCTCCTGCGGCGAAGACACCTGGTATATTCGTGCGCATTTCTGTGTCGGTCAGGATGTAGCCAAAGTCATCCAGAATAACCTGACTGCCAATAAACTCAGTATCAGGCTCCTGGCCGATAAGCACGAATACTCCATCGACCTTCAGTTCCGACCGGCTGCCGGTCATCAGGTTTCTTACTATCAGCCGGTCAACGTCAGGGTTCCCATGTATTTCTTCGACAACAGAGTCCCATAACACCTGAATGCGTGGATTCGCCAGCACTCTTTCCTGCAGCATCTTGGCAGCTCGGAACTTATCACGCCGGTGGATAATTGTAACATCGTCAGCGAATTTGGTCAGATAGCAGGAATCTTCAACTGCCGTATCGCCGCCGCCGACAACCGCAATTTTCTTGCCTTTGAAGAACGGCCCATCGCAAGTGGCACAGTAAGAGACTCCCCTGCCCTGGCATTCTTTCTCACCCGGCACGCCGAGTCTTCTAGGCTTGGCTCCCATAGCAAGTATGACCGTTTTTGCGCTAAAGTCACCAGCGGTGGTGCTTATCAGTTTATTAGTGCCTGTAAGATCGATTGAGGAAATCTCAGCCATCTCGATTTTCGCACCGAATTTCTCTACCTGGTCTTTCATAGCCACACAAAGCTCGGGGCCTGAGACTCCACTGGGGAAACCCGGATAGTTCTCGATGTGTTCAGAGATCATCATCAACCCACCGGGGTAGGTTTTCTCGATAAGCAGTGTATTCAGCCGCGCTCTGGCTGAGTAAATCGCCGCTGTAAGGCCCGCCGGCCCTCCGCCCACAATGATAGTGTCGTAATTCGTCATTTTTCTCACATCGGTTACTGTATGCTAAAGCAAGTCCAACACCATTATAGCACGTACCGGAGCCTAAACGGATAAAATAAGGCTGATTTCATTCATACAAACACACTAACCACTGAGTCTAACGGCTGTACCGCTTACACTGACCATCAACATGCCTTCGCGAATCACTTCGTAGTCTATATCTACTCCAACTACGGCATCTCCACCCATCGACTGGGCCTGTTGAGCCATCTCATCGAGAGCTATCTGTCTTGCCCGTGCAAGCTCCTGTTCATAAGCAGCAGACCTGCCACCGACGATATCAGTTATACTCGCAAACAAGTCTCGAACAATGTTTGCACCAAGAATCGCTTCCCCAGTCACCACACCAAGGTAACTGACAATACTGCGGCCTTCGATGCTGGGTGTTGTAGTAATAATCATTGACAGTTTTCTCCTATTCTATGGCAACAGAGCGAGGTAAACCTACTATTACATAAGCCTGCCTCGCTCTAATATCCGGTTAAGACTGCTTATTCCTTATCTTCAGGTGTAACCAGCTTGACAGGGACTTCCTTGAACAGCTTTTTGTCAAAATACAGCTTTACTACATGGTCTCCGGGCTTAAAATCTTCTGTAAACATAGGAGGCCAGACCAGTCTGTCGGCTGGTTTGGTCAGCTCGATACTTTCTTCGACCAACACCTTACCATCTGCTGTTGAGACTTCCACTCTCAAATCAACAGGAGGATTGAGCGTTTCGTAGTTAAAGTGAACGGCAAGACCACGGGTTCCATCCGTAGCCAACGGTATCACAGCAGTGTCTGTGGCGCTCAACTTGTCCTCACCGCTCTTCTCGGTGGCAGCCACGCCAAAGTTGATGATTGCCAGTCCCTTGAAGCTGTCTTGAGCAGAAGACCCATACTTCTCTAATGCAGGTTTGATATCTTCTCCTGTTACCTTTTTAATAGCAGCAAAAATGGCATCTCTGTCTCTTTTTTCTGATTTGGCAAACTCCTTTAGGATTTCAGGGATTGTGTCTTCATCGTGCCGGTCTACCAAACCTTTAATCTCGCTGGTAGCAAATGCCATATGAGCAGCAAGAAGCTCTCCTTCTACTTTATTCGGCATCGCAACTTCCCAAGCTTCAGACCGCCACGAGAGAAGGTCAACCTTCGACTTCAGGCTTTGGAATTTCGACGGATCCTCCCAAACCGGAGGAACTGGAGTTGCTATTTTAGTAGGGAATTCATCCAGACACTTGCTGGATACGTTATTGGCAATACCTTCAATAAACCATCTGGCAAATGCTGTGCGGACTCCTACATCCCCGGCAATCCCGTTCACTGCAACATCATGATATATAGCATTAGCCGGATATAAGAACCCTGTAAAGCCGGAGATGACACCATTCACATCATGAAGTACTTTTTGCACCGTTTCCATAGCCGGGATATCCTCTGATATGACTATAGGAAGCGGTTCATCTTTTCTTGTAGTGGTGTTGTCATCCACACTAAAGTTCATTTGAAGATTAACCGAATCCGAGGCAGCATCATAAGTAAAGCCAGGAACCTTTTGGCCTGAAGTCAAGATTGTCTTTAGCTTCTCTTTTTGCCAAAGCCGGACATGTTTGGCATCCGGGATTACAAGCACGATTTTTCTGAGACTGTTCAGCATTCCATCGTATGTCTGAATCATGTTCTGACCAGGTTTATCCAAACCTAACTGGGATGCAATAAACTGCAGTGATTTGTCTTTCTGCTTGGCAAATTCGTCTAACTGGGCCAGGTGTTCTTTACTTCCAGGACTTGGAACATCCTTTACCTGCTTTACCAGTTCAGGAAGGAGTTGTTTGGCAACTTCCTCAGATTCTTGTTGATACTCGATAACGACGCCAGAATCTTCCAGCTTCTTCCATTCCCCGATTTTAGCGTCTTCCGCAGTAACGGAAACAATTGAAATGAGAAACGCTAACAGACAACATAAACCGACCAAAGGTCTTACCACGATATACGCCTCCTATCCTTGCCGCATTTAATACTTCCCTCGCGTTGTTGTTCCCAATGCAAGCAAGGGATAATCAACCACACGAAATTAAGTTCTGTTTCGACTACAGATATTCCTCTATAGAAGTGAATCAGGTATAGATAAGCCTGTTGACCGAAGTAATAACCCGGACTACAATAGCCTTAGAGGTTTTCTTATTAGATGAAGATAAAGCTTATTGCCTGCGAAGTATTTACTCGCGAGTTAAGTATAGCAGCAGCTAAAAGCAAGCATATAATCGATACAGTTTTTCTACCTTTCGGCCTGCATCAGACACCAAACGAGTTAAGAAACCGCATTCAGGCAGAGATAGATGCCAGTGAAGGCGGTGTATACGATTTTATTATTCTCGGTTATTGCCTTTGCAGCAGAGGAACAGCCGACCTGATAGCGCGAAGTATTCCTGTAGTGATACCTCGGGCGCATGATTGCATAACGCTGTTTCTAGGGTCGAGAACCCGTTACGAAAAAGAGTTTGGAGCACATCCAGGCACTTATTATTACAGCCCAGGCTGGATAGAACGCAGCGATGGTGACGTTGAACAAGGCTATATAGGTGAACGGAAATCCAGGGAAACAGAGGAACGCTATAACGAGTACGTGAAGAAGTATGGTGAGGACAACGCAAAGTACCTCATAGAACAAGAGAGCCTTTGGCTTGCCAACTATACAAGAGCGGCGTTCATCAACACGAATATCGGCACAATCGACAGTTATCAGGGGTTCGTTCAGCGAGTAGCTTCATCACATAGTTGGGAGTATCAGGAAATCACTGGTGATATGACATTCATCGAACGGTTGGTCAATGGCGAGTGGCCTGAAGGAGATTTTTTAGTGCTTAAACCTGGACAACAGGTTATAGAGACGTACGATACCAGGATTATCGATGCTGTAATAGAACACAAAGAAGTAACGCATAACGCAGACGGGAAAGAATAATGCGATATGTATGGCTGCTGGCGATTCTGACCATTTTACTACCAGCCAGCACATTATCTGCTGCAAAAGAATATACCTACATCGACCTGGTCAACAAGCTGGTAGACCTTAAAGGGCTGGCTGTGCTGCCTGAGCCAGGAGAAAAGTGCGCGCAGTGGTCCAGCTACGACCGCTCCAGTGTTTACGACACTGCCACGGGGAAATATCTCAACTGGGATGCCAACGGAGACAACGGAGGCCATATCAGAAAGGAAGGCGATAAGCGAGTCCTGGCTGAGATGAAAGGGCCGGGCTGTATATGGCGTATCTGGTCTGCTGCACCAGGCAACGGGCATGTTAGAGTTTATCTGGATGGAGCAACCGAACCTGCGGTCGATTTACCTTTCATCGGTTATTTCGATGGAACTAACCCGCCTTTCAACTACCCATCTCTTGTCCACACCGTTGCCCAAGGCTGGAATTGCTATATCCCAATACCTTACCAGAAATCATGCAGAATCGTGGCTGATAAGGATTGGGGAAACTACTACCATTTTACCTACACGACCTTTTCTGAAAGCACAATTGTTCCTACCTTTAACCGCAATTTGAATGATGAAGAAAAGGCCGCACTGAAGGCTGTTGACCAGTTCCTGTCTGATAAACTTGGCACTAATCCGGCCAGTATAGAGGTCAAGGAAAGTGTTATAACGCGAAATATCAAAATCCAGCCTGGCGATACGGTGCAGTTTTTTAAAACCAAAGGCGTAGAAGGCGCTGTAACATCTATAAAGATCAAGTTGAACCCCAAATCGATAAAAGATCCTGCTAAAACGCTCCGGGAGGTTGTTTTCCAAGTCTATTACGGCAATGAAAAAGATCCTGGCGTGTGGGTTCCTGTTGGGGATTTCTTCGGCGCTCCTGCCGGAATCCATGAGCATATATCGCTTCCGGTGGGAATCACAAAAAGCGGAGAATGCTACTCTTACTGGTATATGCCATTTGATGAAGAAGGCGCGGTATTTGAGCTTGTAAATGAAAGCAAAGAGCCATTTTCTGTTGAAATCAAGCTTACGGCAACAACTGACATCCCTCCCATAGAGCAGCTTGGCAGGTTCCATGCAAAATGGCATCTGGATGCATTTCCTCCTGCAGAACCGGAACGCGCGGCTATCGATTGGACTATGCTCAAGACCACCGGCAGGGGCAGGTTTTGCGGTGTGATGCTGCATGTTTGGAATCCAAGAGGCGGATGGTGGGGAGAAGGAGACGAAAAGTTCCATATAGACGGCGAGAAGCATCCTTCTACTTTCGGTACCGGCTCGGAAGATTACTTTGGTTATGCATGGTGTGACCCGACGGTTTTTCAGCATGCGTTCCATAACCAGCCAATATCCGAAGGCAATGCAGGCAACATTTGCGTCAGCCGATGGCATATAGCAGATAATATCCCGTTCCAGACATCATTTGATGGATTTATCGAGAAGTATTTCCCAAACGATAGGCCAACTCAGTATGTTTGTACCGTCTATTGGTATTTGGCCCCTGGAGGAACTGACCCTTACAAACCTGTTTCAGTCGAAGAACGCATCGACTATCGGCAGGAGCCTAAAGTATACACGGAACCAGACGCTCTTGAAGGCGAGAAGCTGGATGTGATTGAGGTTACTTCAGGCACAGTCAAAGAACAAAGAATGTACGAAGGCTGGGGAGACTACTGGAGCCGCGGCAAGCAATTGTGGTGGATAGGCGCCAGACCCGGCGCGAAACTAACACTTGCCGTTCCAGTCGAAAAATCCGGTAGTTACGAAATTTCAGCTAATTTCACAAGAGCCATTGACTACGGTATCGTGCAATTGTATCTGAACGGAAAGAAAATAGGCAGACCTGTAGACCTGTATAATGATGGCGTAGTACCATCAGGAGAGGTCCAGTTTGGAAACCATGAACTCTCTGCAGGTGAGAACAAAATCACTGTTGAGATAATTGGAGCTAACGAAAAGGCCCAAAAAAGTTATATGGTCGGGATTGATTATATCAAGTTGAAACCAACACAATAGAAATCTGGCAGAAAACGAAGAGAAAGGTACACAAAGAATGGAAGTCGCAATGTATCGCCGGATGTGGTTGGCATGTGCCGTAGCAATTGCCATCGCACTAACGGCACTGCCTGCAGTAGGAGGTATGACAATCAAACAATCTGATCTGACGGCACAAAAGGCACCAAAAGGCGCTATCTGGGTAGACAGCCTTGGCATTCCATCTACCGTCACTCAAGACTTCGGTAGACCTCAAGCAGGAAGATCTGTGGATGGTAGGCCAATGACCATAAATGGCATCGTCTATGCTCATGGCATTGGCACACATGCCAACAGCATGATGAAAATCATCCTTGATGAGTCGGCTGAATCCTTCATATCAATGGTAGGACTGGATGATGAAGTCAAGGAAGAAGGCTCCGTGGTCTTTGAGGTCTGGGTTGACGGCAATAAGGCGGCTGACTCAGGCATTATGAGAGTTGGAGACGAAGCAAAAGAGCTGAGAGTCGACCTGACAGGCGCAAAGGAAATGGAGCTTAGAGTCACTGACGCTGGCAATGGCATTGGTTACGACCATGCAGACTGGGCTGGCGCGATGATTATCCTGAAACCAGGCGTAAAGACTCAGCCTCGGGGCGTAGTTGTATCACATATGTTTGAACCTGCCCGTATTGCTTCGGTAAAGCCATCACCAAAGCCTTCGATTAATGGGCCAAGAATAGTCGGAACAACTCCCGGCAGACCGTTTATCTTTCTCATTCCTGCCACAGGAGAAGGGCCTCTCAGGTATTCCGCAAAGAACCTTCCTGGCGACCTGATACTTGACCCATCTACGGGTATCATCACTGGTTCTGTAAGAGACGCAGGTGAGTACATTGTTGAATTGAAGGTAGAAGGCCCCAGAGGCTCCGCTACCCGCGAACTGACAATTGTTGCAGGAGAGCATAAACTGGCGCTTACTCCTCCAATGGGCTGGAACTCATGGAATGTGTGGGCCCGCGATATTGATGATGCCAAAGTGCGTGCTGCGGCAGACTGGATGGTGAAGAGCGGACTAGCAGCTCACGGTTATCAGTACATCAATATCGATGACTGCTGGGAAGGCGAGAGAAACGAAAAAGGCGAGATAGTGCCAAACAGCAAGTTCCCCGATATGAAAGCACTGGCTGACTACGTACACAGCAAGGGACTGAAGCTGGGTATCTACTCATCTCCAGGCCCCAAGACCTGTGCAGGATTTGAGGGAAGCTGGCAGCACGAACATCAGGATGCAAAGACCTACGCCAAGTGGGGCATAGACTTCCTGAAACATGACTGGTGTTCATATAGAATCGTGGCCCTTAATGACAGCCGGGAAGAGCTGATGAAGCCTTACAAAATCATGAGGGATGCTCTGGACAGATGCGGCCGAGACATCGTCTACAGCCTCTGCCAATATGGCATGGGCAACGTGTGGGAATGGGGTGCAGAGGTTGGAGGCAATCTCTGGAGGACCACCGGCGACATCCACGATTCCTGGAACAGTATGTCCAGCATAGGCTTCGGTCAGGCAGGAACAGAGCAGTATGCCGGTCCTGGTCACTGGAATGACCCTGACATGCTGGTAGTCGGAAAGGTCGGCTGGAGCGCTAATCTTCGACCGAGCAACCTCACACCAAACGAGCAGGTAACACACATTACGCTCTGGAGCCTGCTTGCATCGCCGTTGTTGATCGGCTGCGATCTTTCAGACATGGACCAGTTTACCCTCGACCTGTTGACCAATGATGAAGTGATTGAAGTCAACCAGGACATGCTTGGCAAGCAGGCTTCACGGGTATGGAAGGATGGAGAGCTTGAAGTATGGGCAAGACCGCTCTGGGACGGCACTATGGCTGTTGGAATGTTCAACCGCTCAATAGTCAATGCTGAAGTAACGGTCAACTGGGCTGACATAGGCGTTACAGGCCCTCAGCCAGTGCGCGACCTTTGGCTTCACAAGAATGTGGGCACGTTCAACGGTTCTTATACGGAGACTGTCCCGGCTCACGGTGCTATACTCATCAAAGTAGGTAAACCGAAACAGAAATAACAATAATCTCTAGACTGCACAAAGGCCAGAGGTTTGATTAAACCTCTGGCCTTTTATGTTTTACTTCTTCACAGCGCGGATTACCATTGCTGTCGATTCTTCGCTGTAGCCTTCAGGACAGAACATTCGGCCGCAGTCTTGAGGGCAGTCGTCACCGAAGAAGGTTACATCAGCAAATCCGATGTCCTGAAGCACCGAAGCGATCTCATCCGGCTCGTATTCAAGAAATGTAAGCGTTTGCTCTCTTGTGGGTTCAGAACCTTTTGGCGCAACTATCCCACGGCAGATGAATTTCCTCTCTGAAAAGTCGTATTCCGCATCTCTCAAAGCAAAAGCAGTCTCCCGTTCTTCCCAATGCCTGCCTATGAAGTATTTCAGATAGGCTGAAAGGTTGTGGAGGTCTAAGAGAAGCTTTCCGCCGGGAACCAGAGCCTTATACATTTGTTCAAGAGCATTACGGTCGTCTGCTCTTGTGGTGTAACCAAGGGAGTGGTTCCAACTGACTACGGCCTCGAACTGATTATGATAGGACATCGTGTGGTAATCCTGCTTCAGGCAAGTCAGGTTCGCTGTTTTTGATGCAAAAGCTCTACACCTGTTGACCATGAAATCGCTGGAGTCGATGGCGGTAACAACATAGTCTCTTTCAGCAAGCGCGGAGGCGATGATTCCGGTTCCACAACCTGCGTCAAGCACGCGATGACCTGGGCGAAGCTCAAGCGTCCAACAGATGAAGTCCGTAATGCGCTTTAACGTCTCAGGACTTGGCTCACCTTCGAGAATTATATAATCTTCATCGCTGAAGTAGTGATGATTCAACTTATGATTCTCCAAATGCATTTGGGATGATCTCGATACTCACCGGCTTGCCCCGCTCGAACCGGACTGCAGCTACATCGAACCGGCAAGGAGTATCCGATAAGGCTTCATGTGCCGAGAGGTAGTGTTGTGCGGTCAGAACGAGCTTGGCCTGCTTCTTTTCATCGACTGATTCTGCCGGAAAACTTGGTTCGTTGGAGCGGCGGCTGCGGACTTCGATAAAAACGAGTGTTTTGCAATCTTTAGCGATGATATCTATTTCACCGAAGCGGCACCGGTAGTTGGTCTCGATGATCTCGCATCCGCGGCGTTTAAGTTCGGCTAAAGTGAGTTCTTCCGCGCGTTTACCTAAAAGAGACTTTGCTGTGGGCAATCTTTATCGTCCACCTTCTGAGCTACTGGAGAGAAGCTGCGCCTGTGGATTTTACAGACGCCATGCTCCGCTATAGCCCTCAGATGCTCCTCCGTGCAGTAACCTTTGTGCTTTTCGAACCCGTAATGAGGGAATTCGGCAGCCAACTGGGCCATGATGCAATCCCTGGTCACTTTTGCAACTATCGAAGCCGCCGCAATCGATGCGCTCTTAGCATCTCCGTCAATAATCCCTATTTGATCGATTCCCAGACCGGGAATGGTATGCTGACCATCGACCAGGACGCAGTCATAAGAGGTTCCAAGGTCATCGAGCGCAAGCCGCATTGCTTCAAACGTTGCCTGCAGGATGTTGATTCGGTCTATCGTTTCCGGCCCGACAATCCCCACTCCAACAGCTTCAGCGCCGTCGATTATACGTTGGTAAGCTTTTTCTCTTTGGTTGGCAGTGAGGGATTTGGAGTCTCGGATGCCGGTCAAATCGAAATCCCTGGGCAGAATTACGGCAGAAGCAACAACCGGGCCGGCCAATGGACCGCGGCCGGCTTCATCAACCCCGGCTATCCGCTGGTGACCCGATTCTCTTGCCTGATTCTCATACTGCCAGAGATCGGCCACTTCGCCTTGTTTGGTTGGCCTTCTGTTGCTGCTCATTATCGGCTGCTCGCAGTTTTATCTGACCCAGTGGATGCGGTTAATCGGCCAGAATACAAACAACGCTCGTCCCTGGATGCGGTCTTCGTGTACAGGTCCCCAGAACCGGCTGTCACTCGAATGATTGCGGTTGTCACCCATCACGAAGACATAGTCTTTGCCTACTTCAACATACTCCTGGCCATCTTTGTCTTGTTTGAGATGCAGCTTGCCATCATTTATTGCATCCTGGAAGAACTCTTTGACCATATTTCCTCTGTCAGAATCAAAGAAGTCAATCGTGCCATTCCAGGGGTATGGGAGATCAGGATCTTCCGCTATATATGGCTCATCCAGCTTTACCCCATTCCGCACTACATAACCTGGATTAACTTCGATTTTGGGATTGACTCTGCCCATGTAATTAGCCAACTGCTCATCGGTAGCCCGCAGCCCGTTGATGTACACCCCATCAGACTTGTATCTGATCCGGATTTTCTCAGGCGGAATGCTTTCATACTGAGCAACTTGTTGAATCAGCCGCACACGGTCATACATATCTCCGTCTACTATTAGATATCCAGGCTTGATATAGAGCTTGTCGCCTTCAACAGCAACAACCCGCTTGATGTAATCCATTTGCTTGGGCATTTCATCACTGGACAGGTCAGCGGATATTCCCAAAGCCTCAGGCGGAGCCTTGAACACTACAATGTCCCCATGCCTTGGCTCTCTGATCCTGTAGACCGACTTGTTCACCAGGATATGGTCATGAATTCTCTCATAACCATAGTTATGGCCCATCAGAGTGGGTTCCATGGACTGAGTAGGTATATAGAAAGCTTGTACGAAGAATGGCCGGATGACAAGAAAGACAAGCCCCATTGCGAGAGCAAGAGACTCAGCCGTTTCCGCAGCGGATTTGGCGAATGCGGAATCAAGCCTGAGAAGCGCGAACCTCAAGCCAATAAGTACTATGATAACTATAACTACAGTATGCCAGGGTAGATTAGCAATCCACTCTGTTGCGCTACTCATACAATTCTCCTTCTTAACCTGGCGATTCTATCAACATGTAATACGCTTAAAAAGCCACCTGGCATCTTAAATTTCCAATGCCAAGTGGCTGTAATTATCTTGTCCAGTGCATCCTGTCAAAAGGCCAGAAGACGAACATGGACCGGCCAACAACCATATTCCTGTCCACAGGTCCCCAAACCCGGCTGTCGTGAGACTGGTTCCTATTGTCACCTATCATCAGGAACTGGTCCTTGCCGAGTTTGACCCTTGGATGGCCTTCATCAACAATCAACTCCAGTTTCTTTGCTGCAACAGCCTTTTGCAGAGCGTACCGTCTTTCCAGGTCTTCCAGATTTGGATATGGCTCATCCGGGTCTTCTGCAGTATATGGCTCCTTCAATCGAACCCCGTTGCGGACTACATACCCAGGATGAATTTCTACAGAAGCCGCCCGTTTACCGACAACATATTCAGCCAGCTTTTCCCTGGATACTTTTCTCCCGTTTACATAAGCACCATCTGGAACAAGCTTTACTCTGACATCCTCTTTACGAGTTACATTCAGGCGGTTTTCGTAGGAGAATATATCAGCTATACGAGATTGAATAACGCTTCTGGGATACATCTCGCTATCGATAAGAACGTATCCCGGCTCAATATATATCTCGTCGCCCTCAACCGCAATACACCGCTTGATATAATCGGTCTGTTTTTCAACAATACCGAAACGGTTGGTGTCTTTCAGAGCCTCATAAGGAGCTCTGAAGACGACTATATCTCCAGGTTTTGGATCACGCACCAGGTAAACCGCTTTATTGACCAGTATATGGTCATGGACCCGCTCGTATGAGTTTTCATGGCCCATAAGAGTCGGTTCCATAGACGGAGACGGTATGTAAAACGACTGCACAAAGAACGGTCGGATGACAAGGAACACAAGCCCCATAGCAATAGCAAGGGACTCAACCACTTCTGCTGCAGATCTGGCTGCAGGCACAGGCAGCTTGAGCAGCGCAAACCTTAGCCCAAGCAAAACGACCACAACTATTATGACCGTCTGCGGAGGTAGATTCGCCAGCCACTCAGTGACGTTGTTCATCTCTTTTCCTTGATTCGAGCAGCCTTTCCTACTTTACCTCTCAGATAATAGAGCTTTGCCCTTCTGACAGCACCTCTTCTGGTCACTTCTATCTTTGCAACCTTCGGAGAGTACAGCGGGAACACTCTTTCAACACCAACGCCGTTCGAAATCTTGCGAACGGTAAAGGTTGATCTGAGACCGCCTTCTTTCTGGCCGATAACTACACCTTCAAACACCTGAACGCGCTCTTTGCCGCCCTCGATAACCCGCACATGGACACGTACCGTATCTCCGGGGCCAAACTGGGGCACATCTTTCTGCATCTGCTCGCGCTCCAGTTGGTCAATAATCTGCATTATTATCCTCCTCAACTGAGTTATGAGTTCCTGTATTTTTACTCTGAGCTTCTTTTTCGCTCAGAAGATCCAAAAGTATCTTTCTATCCTGATCGGTCAGACGGGCACGCTCCAACAGGTCAGGCCGACGCTCCAGCGTCCTTTTAAGTGACATCTTCCTGCGCCACTCGGCTATTTTAGCATGATGGCCGGAGATCAACACCTCCGGTACCCGCCAACCTCTAAATTCGGCTGGTCTTGTATAATGCGGATACTCAAGAAGCCCCTCGGTAAATGATTCCTCAACCGATGACTCATCCTTACCAAGCGTCCCAGGCACCAACCGGGCAACCGCATCGATTACAACAAGCGCGGGTAGCTCTCCGCCGGTCAGCACATAGTCTCCTATCGAAATTTCACGATCAACCAGATGCTCCCGGACTCGCTCGTCCACGCCTTCATAGTGTCCGCATATTACAATAAGATGATCTTCGCGGGAAAGCTCCCTTGCTACCTGCTGAGAGAACGGCTCTCCCTGCGGAGTCATCAATAGAACCTTACCTTCATCACCTGCAGTAGATCTGATAGCCTCAACCGCCTCAAAAAGCGGCTCAGGCTTCATGACCATACCTGCACCCGGCCCAAATGGTTCATCGTCCGTGCTCTTGTGCCTGTCGTGAGTGTAATCACGCAGGTTATGGACTTTTACGTCCAGCACGCACTTATCCTTGGCCCGTTTTATGATACTGTAGTCCGTTCCAGCTTCTATAACCTCAGGGAAGATAGTGATTACATCAATACGCATAGGACGAAAGAAAAGAGTAAAGTGTAAAGCAGATTTTTGTCGCTTCACATCTTTACTTGTTGCCTTTTATTCTCCTTCTATAAGTCCTTCTATTGGTTCCACCACCATCTTGCCGCCTGCAAGGTCTATCTCGAGCACGAACTGCTTAACAGCCGGGATCATAGCTCGTGGAGTCACATAGACATCGTTAGCTGCGCCTTTGAGTACTTCTGTTACCTGCCCCAGGTGCTGACCATCAGTGGTGTAAACATCAAGCCCGATGATGTCATGCACGTAGAACTCATCTTCATCGAGTTCCACCATCTCAGAACGGTCTATCTTGAGTTGAGCACTTCTAAGATCCTCAGCACAGTTCCGGTCTGAGCATTCTACGAACTTAACAAGTGCAACTCCCTGATGAAACCTGACGCTTTCGATATCCGCCATCCGCCCAGGCCCGGTTTCCGGCTGCAGCCAGACCTTTTCCAGATCCATAAACCGCTCGGGGAAATCCGTTTCAATCTTAACCTTTACTTCTCCCTTGATCCCGAACGGGCCTACAACCGTACCGATGACCACATCAGGCTCAGAGCGGTTCATCAGGACTCTCTGATCTCCTGAATGATCCCGTCTTTGATGACGATTTCAGCTCCGCTCAGTTTCTCGATCAGGTTATCGCCGACAGCAACATCGACATACGATTCTACGTTCCCCTGTTCAAACTCCGAACCGATCTCCAGCCCGGTAACTTCATCAAGGCGCTCTTTGATCTCGGCTCTCATGTTTTCATGGCGCTGCCGTTCGCCCTCAATCTCTCTGCGCAGCCTTCCAGCTTGTTCCAAGTCGACCTTTGCTACTTCCGGCACGTACCTGCGAAGCTGCATATCAAGCTGCTGAGATGCGAACTCGACCCTGGTAAGAGTCTTGTTCAGTTCTTCGCTCAGATTGCTCTTAAATTCTTCTGTGACGATGACCTTCACCGTCACTGCACGTTTAAGTCTCATTATTATCTCCCGGCGTGTACACGCGCGAACGGGCCGATACGGATTATTCTATCAAATCCTGATACCGGCACGAAATGGCACTACGAGACGATGTCTACGTAGATCTTTTTTCCGCTCTTCATAGCTGCAGCTTTAGCTACGGTCCGAAGAGCATTGGCAATCTTTCCGTCTTTTCCGATGACTTTGCCCAGATCGCCTGGAGCAACCTGAACCTGGTAGGTCAGGGTGTTATCACGGTTTATTTCCAGGATTTCAACCTGATCCTGTTCATCTACCAGCGCCTTAACGAGAATCTCAATCAGATCTTTCAAAGTCCGCCTACTCCCTTGTTATAGGGATTATTCCTCTGCCGGAGCTTCCGGCTTCGGTTTTGCTTCCATCACGCCTGCCTTTTGCAGGAGACTGCGAGTAGTGTCGCTTGGCTGCGCTCCACGTCCAAGCCACATCTTTGCCTTCTCTTCGTCCACCTTCATCGTCGGCGGTTCTGTCGTCGGGTCATAATAACCCAACTGGTCGATAAACCTGCCTCCGCGGGCTGCGCGGCTATCTGCCACTACAATCCTGTAGAACGGCCTTTTCTTTGCGCCCATTCTGCGCAGTCTAATCCTAACTGCCAATATTTAGCCTCCTATTGACTGTGAGTATAAAAAACAAGTGTAAAGCGTAAAGAGAAAAGTGTAAAGTCTTTTGGTTATCTAAGGAACGGCATTCGCGGGAGCTTGTTCTTACCACGCTTGCCGGTTTCTTCCATTGCCGTCAACTGGCGCATCATCTTACGCATCTCTTCAAACTGTTTCAGCAGCCGGTTTACATCCTGGATGTTGGTTCCGCTGCCATCGGCTATCCGCCTGCGTCTGCTTCCATTGATTATAGTCGGATCCCGGCGCTCCTCTTTGGTCATGGAACGGATAATAGCTTCCACATGAGCAAGGTCCTGCTCATCTATTTTTATTCCCTGAAGCTGTTTCATCTGCCCGAAACCGGGGATCATAGACAGAATCTGATCCAGCGGCCCCATCTTACGCATTTCCTGAAGCTGCTGCAGGTAGTCATCAAACCCAAACTGGTTCTCTCTGAGCTTCTTCTCGAGCGCTTTTGCCTGCTCTTCCGTGACCGCAGACTGGGCTTTTTCGATAAGGCTCAGGACATCGCCCATTCCAAGGATACGAGATGCCATCCGGTCCGGATGGAACGGCTCCAGACCATCCATCTTCTCGCTTGTTCCGGCAAACTTGATAGGTTTTCCAGTAACGCTCTTGATGGAAAGCGCCGCGCCGCCTCTGGCATCGCTGTCCAGCTTGGTCATGATGACGCCGTCTATGTTGATTGCGTCATTGAACGCCTTAGCCACGTTTACGGCATCCTGGCCGGACATAGCGTCTACCACAAGCAGAACTTCCGTCACCGGTATCGAAGCCCGGATACCCTTCAGCTCGTCCATCATCTCGTCGTCGATGTGGAGCCTACCGGCAACGTCAAGGATGACATAATCGTGTCCGCCTGTGTTTGCAGCAGCCATAGCCGCCTTGCAAACAGCAACACCATCCTGCCGGTCTCCCATCGAGAAGACTTTAACGCCAAGCTGTTCGCCAAGAGTCTGCAACTGTTTGATAGCAGCCGGACGATAGACATCAGCAGCAACAAGCAGCGGGTTCTTGCCCTGTTTCTTCAGGTTATGAGCAAGTTTACCAGCCGTTGTAGTCTTACCAGCACCGTGCAGACCGGCCATCATGATGACTGTAGGCGGTTTGGGAGCGATAGTCAGCTTTGCCTGCTCTCCACCCAACAGTGCAATCAGTTCCTCATGGACTATCTTGATGACCTGCTGTCCGGGTGAAAGGCTCTTGAGCACCTCCTGACCGACGGCACGCTCTTTGACGCGGGCAACGAAATCCTTGACCACTCGGAAGTTGACATCGGCCTCCAGGAGTACAAGCCGCACCTCACGGAGAGCTTCTTCTACATCCTTCTCCGTGAGCGCGCCTTTACCCGTAAGGCGCTTGAAAGCGTTCTGAAGTTTTTCGCTCAGGCTCTCAAACATTTACATTCACACACAGTTATGGCGGACCAAAGTCCGCCAATCAGAAAAAGCGGGAACACAAGATACGCTTTGGGAAACGGAAGGCGCAAGCATCCGCTTTCCGAAACGTTCTTGGTTCCCTACTTCTGATTAGTATATCCTGAAAACCGCATATTGTCAAACGCCGAAACGCCGAAAAAGCAGGCGGCTGATGCCGGTTTTCCTTACTCTAACTCCGTTTACCGCACGGGGACGTGCGGATATATCTGCCCGGCGAGAGGACGAGCCGGGCAATCGGCGATTCCGAATAATCATCTGATACATCAATGACCGGGATTATAAATCCCTCTTCTGCTTTTCCGGGCTAAATTGCAAATTTAGCCCGAGTGTACGAATGTAAGCCCGAGTGTAAGTTGCAGTTTAGTGCTAATTTTGGTGTCATTCGGAACGGTGTAATCAACAAACTCGTCTAATCCACTACTAATATGCACTCTGTATGGCAAGAGGTTGAGAAGTGAGAGAGAAATTACAGACCACACCAGTCATCCTTACAGTGATGATCCTCATTATAGTTGCAACTGCCGCTTCGGCAGCACCGATTAAGATGTCCTCCGGGTTCTATTATCCTACCGAGCGCACCTGGACAGGTGATGATGGCAGCAGCAAAGGCGACCCTAAACAACCCTGGAACGACGGCAGCCCCGGTGGGCGTATCTACGGCTTCCTGGATCCCGATGGGCCGAAATATCTCGGGAAAGACCACGTTGGGATGGATATCCGCACCAACTACAACAGCCCTGTCTATGCAATCACATCAGGCACTATCCATAGATACTACAACAGTGGGGATTCCAGGTACTGGTGCATAATCGTAAAACATAAGCTGGCAAACGGCTCTACATTTTATGGCGTTTATGGTCATTGTAGAATGAAGTCGGGCTACTCGGTTGGAACGACCTTAGACGCCGGAGAGGTCATTGGATACATCAATGAAAGCGTGAACCAGCACATTCATTTTGGAATCAAGTTGAATGATGACTTCTCAACCGGATGGGGGCATCTGGACACAAGCATAGATGCCTACTCTATCGGCTGGCGGCCTCCAAGAACGTGGATGCTTTCTAACACTCCGCCCGGCAGCAACGAAGAAGATGATGATGACACACCGCCAACCATCTCAATCTCCGGCCCGGCAGTATCGACTCTCTATAACTCTCCGCAGTATATCAACTGGAATGTAACGGACACCGGTTCGGGAACATCAACGATAACCATGCAATGGGATGGTTATGGCAAGACTGACATATCAGCAAGCGGGACAACACAGATTCCGATGGGGAAGCGTTATGTCACCATAAGGGCTTCTGATGCTGCCGGAAACACCTCTGAGAAAAAAGCCGGACCTTACTGGGTGCATACGGTGGTGCTGACTGTTGCTCCGGGAGTGTTTGAAGAGGGATTTTACGTTCAACAACACGACCGGGCGCATGGGATGGCGATTTTATCCGGTTACTCGTCTGATACTACACTCACTGAAGGTGATAAGGTCTATATCACCAGCGGGGAGATGACTACAGCAAGCGGTGAAAGAGCAGTTGAGTCCGCAGTCCTTGAGAGAATGGGAACAGCAAACCCTTTGCCTGAACCACTCTACGTAACTTGCAGGAGTATAGCAGGTGCTGGATTGAGCAACTTTGGGCTGCTGATTAAAACAAGCGGCAAGGTGACTTATGTCGATCCCAGCGGTAAGTTCTTTTATATCGACGATGGTAGTTGCACGTTCGACGGTATAATGAACGGCGTAAGAGTCAGGTGCGATGGCTTTGCAGACGATTCCACTCTCTCTGTGCCAGGTCTGGGCAGGTTCGTTGCGGTAACCGGTATCTGTGCGGCAGTAATAGATCAAAACAAACATATACGAGTAGTTCGACCGAGGCAGCAGTCTGATATAGTGGTGATTAAATAACCTATTGGCTGCTGTCATACAATTTTGAGGCAAATACTGAAGACATATTGACTGTTTGACTGTTCTGTGGCATTATCATGCAACACATATCTGACCAATAGCAGATGACATTAGGTGTAATCACAACAGGAGATGCTACAGTGAACAGACGGCAGAGGATTTTGCTCGGTATCGCCACGGCTTGGCCGTTTGCCTATGGAATTCTCTTTGCTGTGTTTGCTATGCCCTATCTCGATGCAGCAAATGCAGGCTCACAGGCTGCGAAGGATTACATAATACAGAAGTTTATCCCTGCGATGCTGCTTCCGCATACTCTTGCGCTTGCATGCCTTGGCAGTCTGGTGTTGTATTACATCTACTACATTCTTAAAATGCCTGGTGTGAAAGCGTTTTCGAAGATTATCTGGGTTTTTCTCCTGTTTTTCGGCCACATGCTGGTAATACCGGTTTTTTGGTACCTTTTCATCTGGCGAGACTCCAAAAAACCGGCAAAACCAACTACTAAAAGGTCACTATGACCTCTACCGCTTTATCTATTTTCTGCACTGGCACGCGGATGATGTTCATCGAGCGTTCTGAATCGTATTCGACCTCTATCGGTTTTGAGTTGAACTCAGCGCCAACTGCATTCTTAGTGGCTGGCAGTTCGATCTGATAGCTGCGCTCTTTGAGTTGACCATCATATCGGCCTTTTACAGGATCTATTTTCACCTTGACCGTATTTCCATCTCGTTCGTAATGCAGCCCAGTCCACGCGCAGTCACCTTTGGTGTAGCCCTGGGTTCTTCCATCGTCTTCATACAGCACAGAATCACCTTTTTCACCTGGATAACACCTGACAATCAATGTGCTGATCGGTGTTGTGGTCATTCTAGGAGTGTAAGGCTGCATAGGAATCGGAACACCGGCCTTTGCGTAAAGCGGGATCTGCATGATGTCAGCGGATACCGTCACGACCTTACCACCGACGATTTTCTCGCCTGTAAAGAAGTTGAACCATTCTCCTTCAGGGAACCAGACTTCTTTCTTAGCCAGGTAGTTGTCGCCTTCACCCGGAGTAACAATCGGAGCGCAGAGAAGGTTATCTCCTAAGAAGTATTGTGAGTCGAATTTATAAGCGGCTTCCTCATTCGGATAGTCGAAATACATAGGGCGAAGTAGCGGAAGCGTGTCATCATAGCACTGCCGGACGCTTGTGTAGATGTAAGGGAATATCTGTGACCGGAGATGGAAGGAAGCGCGCATGGAATCCTCAAAAGGCTGTCCCCAAAGCCACGGACGCCTGTCCAGATTATCTCCGTATGAATGCAGCCGGAGTGAAGCAGACAATGCGCTAAACTGCACCCACCTGGCGTATGTCTCCGGGTTGCGCTCACCGATGAAGCCTCCAGTATCATGCGCCCAGAAGAAGCAGCCTGTATTCCCGGACACTAAAGTGAATGGAACCAGAAAGGCAAGCATCTCCCAGTTGGTTCCGTCATCTCCTGAGAACTGGATAGGATGCCTGTGGTCTCCCCAACCGCCCCATCTGCTGAAACTCTGGCCTCTCAAACCGTCTCGCTGAGAATGATTGTAGTACAGGTAGTTGAGCCAGGGCAGATGCAGCAAGCCTGGAATACCCGGAACGTGCGGATAGATGTAATCCTGCTGCCAATCCAACCACCAGAAGTCCACTCCTTCTTCTTCTCTGGGACGAAGCGCTGTTTCGAAGAAGGCTTCCATATAGCGTTTGTCACCGGCGTTGAATGGAGGATTATCTGACGTTCCCGGTTCCAGCATGCTCATGAACTTATCGTAATACTCCTCATGGTCGCGCATACCGTCTGCAGGATGATCGTTCAGCGTGACATATATGCCGTCTTCAGCAAACTCTTTCAGCAGTTTGACCGGGTCAGGAATCAGTTCACGGTTCCAGGTGTATCCTGTCCACCAGATTCTTCCTGCATGGCCGTATCCGACATTGGCATCCCTGGTGTGCCAATCCATATCCATGACCATAATATCGAGCGGGAAATCGTGCTCCCGGTAGCCTTCTACAATCTCTTTGAACTCATCCGCAGTGTAAGGATACCATCGGCAATACCATGAACCAAGCACATGCCTTCTAGGCATCGGAACTTTGCCGGAAATCTGAGCAAGCGACTTCATAGCACTCTTATAATCGCTTCCGTAGGCAAAAAAGTACCAGTCTATATCGGTGCTGCTTTGCCTGGGAGCAATCCAGCCGTCTTTCAGGACAGGTTTGCCGGTATCGTCTATGACATACCAACCATCTCGTGAGAGCAGGCCATCGGGCAGAGGAATCGGACCGGCGACACCGTCAAGGGTTGCTACAGGGCCGCGCAGGTTCTCTTTGTTTGTCATGCCAGGAGTCCAGATGACCTTCTTGCCATTATGGTTGAATGAAACGGTCAGGTTTTGAGCATTGAACGGCTGACCATCCGGGCGGTAAACAAGCCGGAGCTTGCCCGTATCGATTATAACCATCTTGTCTCGATACACGATTTTCGTAGACTCAAAACGCGCATCCCTGTTGATAGCAAAAAGCGTCGGACAGTCAGTAAATCCGTGTTCCGGAGCGTATTCCATCCGGATGCACTGGGAAGATATTACAGTAAACCGAGTATTCCCTACGGTGATTTGTCCTGGGTTGGATTCAACCGCCTGTTGTGCCATTACTAGATTTCCCCCGAAGAGCAATGTGACTATTAATGTTACGATTATTTGCTTACAGAACTTTGTAGTCATAGCAAACTATCTCCTCAGTATTCTGTTTATACTTTTTGTGAGCGATATCCTTTTGAGATGGAGCCTGGCTGCGAAATTTACTAACATGCTG
>JAKPFN010000046.1 GCA_029551395.1 Armatimonadota bacterium
TGATAAGGCAGATCGCTCACAATCTGCTAAAAGTAAAATATACCGCAGATAACAGAAGTGTAAGACGCAAGATTAACTTGTGCTGTTGGGATAATGACTTCCTAGCTTCTGTGGTTGGCGGATTTTAGTGCGTAGGCCCTGCGAAATGCGATGGCTTGCGTTGTAAGTAAAGGCTGCTTGTGCTATAATGCCGCTAGAGAACACTGCAGAGGTAATTCCCCAAAATGTCGAGCGAAACCGGTAGGCAAGAGGCACTGAGAAATATGACAGCCCTCGTAAGCTCCGGCAAGCCCCCCTCAGAGATAGTTGAGCAGGTGCTGGAGTCAGCGAAAAAGGTTGTTGGCGCATCCTGTCTGGCTTTGGTGGCTGCTTTTGGCGATGGTAGCCGTGTGCGGACCTGGACTACTCAGTCAGATGGAGTTTCAGCGCTTGCATCTAAATGTGTAGAGGTCGGTGCAGTCGCTTGTGTTCAACCAGTAGTTCTTAATAATCAACTGGATGGGCTTATCATACTGCCGGTTCCTTCTGTTGATGGCCAGAAAGCTGTGTTGGTAAGCGATTCCTGCTCGCATCAAGAATACCTGGAACTGGTTTGCGGTTGTATCTCACTGCTGTTTGTTAATGAAGCGCTAAAATCCGAGCTGGATAAGGCTAGAGAACAGGCAGATAAGCGTATAGCCGAGGTTTCTGCCGTTTATGAGATCGGTCAGGCCATTAACGAGCTTGATATCGATAGACTACTACCGTTAATTACAGAAAAAGCCGCTGCTGTTATGGGTGCTCAGGCTTGTTCATTGCTTTTAAAAGACCCTGACTCTGACTATCTGACCATTGAAGCCAGTTGGGGGCTTACGGATGACATAGTAAAGGGCACTCGAGTTGCTTTTGGTGAAGGCATTGCAGGGACTGTTGCACAGACAGGTGAAGCTATGCTTCTTGTTGATGTTGGGTCTGATCCTCGGTTTACTGCAGGGTCTGTCCGGCCCAGAGAAGGCATTGCGTCATCTATTTGCGCTCCATTAAAGGACGAGCTAGGCCAGGTAATTGGGGTATTGAATATCCGGCGACATGTTCCGGCGCCTCCTTTCACTGATGAAGATCTCCGGCTGTTCTGTGTTTTTGCCAGTCAGGCTGCTCTTGCCATATCCAGCGCGCAGTTATACGCAAGTCTGAATATGCGTATAGCTGAGATGTCTACAGTTTCGAATTTACTGCGTACGATCAATTCTACACTCGATTTAGATGATGTGCTTAATAAAATCACTGATGATATAGTAAGCGTTGTTGGGTTTGATCGCTGCTGTATATATCTTTTTGATTCACGGGCTGGTGAATATGTTGCTGACATCAGAAGAGGGTATGCAGATGGTGAACTGCCGGAGCATGTAAAGCCTGGAGAAGGAACAATAGGGCTTGCTGCAAGAGAGAGTATTCCAATATTTGAGCGTAGAGGCAGTTCCGATAAACAAGATCCATCATCGGGGTTTTTAGCTGCTCCTATAGTTGTGCGCAACCAGTGTACTGGTGTCGTAGTGGTGGATAATGCTATATCCGGCAAGCCTATCCAATCTCCAGAAGTAGAGCTTCTTTCCACCTTTGTCAGTCAGGCAGGAATAGCCATTGAAAATGCGCGGCTTTATGAGGCTATGGAAGAGAAGTATTCGGAACTGAATGTGTTGTTCGAACACAGCAAGACGATCAGTTCTGCTTACGGGCTTGAGAATGTCGCGCATATATCTACAGCAGTTGCAAGACGCGCTGTATCATGTGATAGCTGCCTACTGTTATTGCTTGGTGACAAACGCGCATCCATTGCTCTTCATGCAGCATCGGGAATATCTCAGGATGCCGCATCACCAATTCGGGAATTTCTTTCTGACAGCAAAACCGTCGAGCTTGTGCGTGAATTGCGGTCACCATCAATCATTTCTGCTGAATCCTCTATCGAAGATGGAGAAGTCATGCAGGAAGTTATGAAGATGCTGGCTTGCGAAGAAGGGCAGCTCTTACTGATACCTTTACTTGCTGAAGATGTGACCGTAGGTGCGTTTGTTCTTGTTAAACGTGATAAAGAAGGCTTCGACACCGGTGAGGTGAAGCTGCTATCTATTATTGCTTCTCAAGCTGCAGTTGTTTTAAAGAATGCGCTTCGTTATGAGCAGCGTATGAAGCGGCAGGTGTTGGATTTATCGACTCTATATGAGTTTTCAAGGCGGATCAGTGCTTCATCCAGCCTGGAAGAAGCGCTTGATGCAATATTAGCTATTGTAGCTGATCTGGTAGACAGTGATGAGTCGTTTATATACGCAATAGACCATGAACACGGAGTGATGGTTCCAACAGCAGCGCGGTCGAACAGAGGATCCACTGGCAGACTGCCTGAGCAGCCATTGGCTGGTAACAGTGTCATGAGCTGGACCGTCCGCGAACGCAAGGCTATTATCTCTCCAGATATCAGCAGCGATTCCCGGTTTGATCCGATTACTCCCGGTAACAGGATTGTGCGCTCGCTTATGTCGATACCGCTTATGGTGCAGGATGAGGCTGTTGGTGTTCTTTGCGTATGTAGTTCCAGCCCTAATATGTATTCAGAGGATGATGTTCGGGTTTTATCGATTATAGCATCTCAAAGCGCAGCCATTTACAAGGAGCTTCAAGCACTTGCTGCATTGACCAGTTACACTGACAATATTCTATCAAGTATCGCTGCTGGCGTTGTTACACTTGATAATGATGGCATAATACTCACCTGGAATCAGGCTGCTGAATTCATTACAGGGATTATGGCTTCTGAAGTATCAGGTTTGCGTTATAAAGATGTAATTGACCGGCTCGATATTGCAGATGCCGATAAAGCTTCTACAATACAGATAATTGAGAAAGTTCGGACTACAGGCAAAGTATTCCAGGGCTACAAGATGTGCTATCATCCCACAAACCGGGATGTTATGTATTTGAATATCAGCGCTTCTGTTCTTTGTAATAGCTCTGGAGATCCTATTGGTCAGGTCATAATCTTTGAAGACATAAGCAAAGAGATTAAAATGGAGGACGAGTTCCGCAGGATGGGTGAACTTGCTGCTGTAGGTCAGTTGGCTGCAAGTATTGCCCATGAGCTTAGAAATCCTCTCAGTTCCATAAAAGGAGCTGCTCAATTCCTGCAAAAGGAATATGAAGAAGAAGGCCCAATTGTCGAGTTTCTTGATATTATTATAGAAGAGGTAAATGGTCTGTCTAAGCTGACTACTGAATTCCTTGAGTTTGCCAGGCCAATACAACTAGAACTCACTAGCCTGGATCTGAATGAGATCGTAAAGAAGACTCTTCAGTTCATGAGTGTAAACTTAAGTGAGAGTCATGTAGTAGTAATCGATCATCTGGACGATTCTATTCCTAAGATTCAGGCAGACGGAAAGCAGCTTGAACAGGTTCTCAGAAACATCATAATAAATGCGCTTCAAGCTATGCCGGAAGATGGTGGGACGCTTTCTGTTCAGACCAAAACAGTTGGCCAGTTTGTTGAACTGGCTATAACGGATACTGGCTCTGGTATTCCTGAGGAAAAACTGGACAGGATATTTGTTCCGTTCTTTACAACAAAGACGAAAGGTACCGGACTGGGGCTTTCAGTAGTTCAGAAGATCGTAGAGAATCATGGAGGCCGTATAGAAGTAACTAGCGTGATAGGCCAGGGTACAACGTTCAAGATCATGCTTCCAATTACAGGAATGGTGCGGACAACGCCCTCAGAAGCCGATACTACTGAAAGGAGGCAGTAGCTGACGCCCAATACATTAGGTGGGAGCCGTAAAACGATTTTATAGCTCTGATTGATATGAGTAATAAGAATACAGGAAGAATCCTCATAGCAGATGACGAACCTAACATCCGTAGAGTAATTGAGGCCGTTTTAACTAAGGATGGATATGAAGTTATCTCAGCTGAGAATGGAAAACGCGCTCTGGATGCGGTTTCGACAAATACAGATATAGATGTACTAATCTCAGATTTGATAATGCCGGATATCAACGGTGTAGAGCTTCTTGAGGCAGCACGTCAGATTAATCCAAGTATATCGGTCATTATGATAACTGCACATGGCACAATCAAAAGTGCAGTTGACGCCATGCGTTTGGGTGCCTTTGATTACATTACTAAACCGTTTGATATGGACGAGTTGAAGCTCGTCGTCAAGAGGGCATTTGAGCGCAGGAGCCTGATTGAGGAAAACCTTGACCTAAGGCAGCAGCTAAAGACCAGATATAAGTTCGATAACATCATTGGTGCAAGCAGTGCGATGCAAGAGATATTTAAAATGGTCGAGCGTGTTGCCGACAGCCGTGCCTCTGTGCTTATCCGTGGAGAAAGCGGCACTGGAAAAGAATTGATTGCCCGCGCGCTGCATTATAATTCCAACCGTGCTCAGAATCCGTTCGTTCCTGTTGTCTGTGTTGCTTTGTCTGAGCAATTGCTCGAAAGCGAGTTGTTTGGGCATGAGAAAGGGTCGTTTACTGGCGCGATCAACCAGAAACCGGGCAGGTTTGAGATGGCACACACAGGCACATTGTTCCTCGATGAGATCGGGGACATTCCAGGTAATGTTCAAATGAAGCTCCTTAGAGTGCTCCAGGAGCGTGAATTCGAGCGTGTTGGCGGATTGAAGACCATCAAGGTAGATGTTCGAGTAGTAACGGCGACCAATCAGGATCTGGAAAATGCTGTTAAGGAAGGCAAGTTCAGAGAGGACTTGTATTACCGGCTCAAGGTCGTCCAGATAAACCTGCCACCGCTTAGGGACAGGATAGAAGACGTTCCGCTGCTTGTTGAGCACTTCATAAACAAGTATTCCAAGGACAACGGTAAGGTTATCAAATTCGCAAGTCCGGAGGCCCTGGAACTTATGATGAACTACAAGTGGCCTGGCAATATCCGGGAGTTGGAAAACACACTGGAGCGAGCAATTGTGCTGGCAGATCCAGACGCGCAGATGATTACCCCAGACCTGCTGCCTTTGAATATCCGGTCTGGTCAGAGTGTCAACCGGTAATTGATTTTTACTGACAATAAAAAGTTCCGGGACAACGTTGTTCCGGAACTTATCTTTACAGTGGGAGTGGGGTTGATCCATCTCCAGCTAACGTTAAAATCGTATTTGTTATCTATAGTTCAGCAACCATCTGATTGAATAGCACCCTGCGCAATGCATCGGCTGCTTCTGCTGCCAGTTCAGCCTGAGACTTACCTGCAAGCTGGGCATCTTCTTCAGAAAACTCCACAATTACATCACCACGGGCTGTTACAGATGAATCACAGACCTTGATTTCCCTAAACTGTAATCCGGTATCAAGGAGAGCGTTTATTTGATTAGCAACCAGGTTTGCTCTGTCTATCTGTCCAAGATTGCATATGATTTCGCGTCCAATTATAACTTCAGAACTGGAAATACCGTGGCAATCTGCTTGTTTGACCTGCGCCAGGAACGATGTAGTAACAAGCCGTCTGTTAATTTCAACTCCCCGGCTTAAAAGGTCTACTTTTACGGCATCGACACGTTCGCCGGTTCTTGGATGGGTCTGAAGGATACCCCAGTCAACCAAATCGGGATGCTTTGCGAGCCTTTCAAGGAAAGTAAGCATACCTACAGGATTGTAACCAGCACGGATCATATACTCAATAGCTGTTTTGTCTGCATCGTATTCAGCTTTTTGACCGTAACCGCTCATTTTACCAGTCCTGTAGAACTGAGTGCCCATCATGACATTGGACATATCTCCTGTGTCGATATTCCCAAGCAGTCCCGCGACTAGAATCAGGGCCATTTTGCCATCCAGCCTTGACTGTTCTTTAATCAGATGGACCATGTGATGGTGAGCAGCATGAGCAATCTCGTGCGCAAGAACACCTGCAAGCTCATGATCAGTTTCGCACTGGTCTATAAGACCTTTGTAGATGTAAATAATCCCACCGGGGAGACAGAAGGCGTTGACATCTTCACCTTCGACTATTTTGAACTGATAATCGAATTCAGTGATTGTTGAGCTGCCGTAAGATGCATCTACTTCAACGGAGTTAGCTACAGATGCAAGTGCTTCTCCTATCTGGCGGATACGAGTATTCAACTCTTCATCTTCCACCAGAGCCTGTTCCTTGTCGATTTCTACTGATGCTTCTTTCCCTGCTGCTATTTCATCGGCACCAATCTGCATGATTTGAGCAGAAGCTTGATGTGCAGCAGATGCAAGGAGCACCACGACTGCAATTATCGTTACGATTCTTAACAAGACGAACACCCCCTCCCAGCAAAGCTGTATATGAATAGGATGCACTGAGCGTGCCACGTCAACTCGTAAAAATGCCAGTTTTTTGGTTGACACTTTCCTTAAACCACTAGTAAAATGAACTCAGCAGTAACCTCAGGAAGAGTCGAAGTCGCCTCCCATAAGCTGCGCAAGGAGAATTTTGTGTATGGATGCTAAAGCCCAATATGGAATGAATCCCTTGCCAGGGAGGAGACGATTCATGTCCAGCTTAACAATCTACCTAGCGATGCTAATGCTGGGGTCCAACTTCTCGTCCAGTACGGTTGCACAGGACCCCACCAAGCAGCAGGTAGCTAAGGTGGAACAGCCGCTTACGCAGCCCAAGCAAGATCAAGCGGCGCAGCCCTTGCAGCAGCCGGTACCTAAACCGCCGGTTCTGCAGTTCGCACCGAAACCTGCTGAAATGTCAACTTCGAAATCACAGACAGTGGTTACGGAGTCCATGACTGACGATGAGAAGCGATTTGTCGATCTCATCAACTATGAGCGCAGGCGAATAGGCCTGAAACCGCTCAGGATAGACCCTTTGTTGGTTGAAGTATCAAGAGGTCACAGCAAAGAAATGGCCGACAAAGATTACTTCGATCACATTTCGCCGACACCTGGTCTACGAACGGCACTTGACCGCTACTTTGCAGCGGTGAAGCGGCGTCCGTCCTGGGCTCTTGTCGGTGAGAACCTGTTCTATTGTTCGATAATCGATATCAATAGAGGCCATACCTGTTTGATGGAAAGCGTCACACACCGTGATAATATCCTGAACCCACGATTCGAACGAGTAGGTGTTGGCATCTACACGAATGAGAATGGCGAATTCTGGGTAACTCAAATGTTCCTGGCAGCCACGGATTGACGCAAAAGGCCAAAAATGGTAGTATATTAGTGTAATGGGAGCAGTCTGAAAAGCAGCCTGCTCCTATTTATTTACGCTTATGCTGCTTGCTATTGATGTAGGAAATACAAATACGACTTTTGCTGTTTTCGACGGCGAGCGAATTGCTGCCGATTGGCGCATCGGCACTGTTCATAGCCGCACAGAAGACGAATACAGCGTGCTTCTTGCTGGATTGATGCAGTTGGCTGGACTGAAACCTCAGGATATAAGTGATGTAGCCATCTCAAGCGTCGTCCCGGCAGTAATGTTCCCCCTGCTCAAGCTTACCAGAAATCTATTCGGAATTTCAGATCCCTTTGTACTCAACGCAGACACAGCAGGTATAGAAATCGTCTATCATCCAAAAACTGATGTAGGCGCTGACAGGCTGGCCAATGCTATAGGTGCACATGCTGTTTATGGAGGTCCGGCGGTTGTTGTAGACCTTGGCACAGCCACTACTTTTGATGCAGTTGGGGCTGATGGAGCTTATCTTGGAGGCGCAATTGCTCCTGGGATTGAGATTTCTGTCGAGGCTCTTGCAGTGAAGGCGGCTCAGCTCAGGCGAGTGCAGTATGTCAAACCAAAGTCGGCTGTTGCTACAACCACAGTGGAGAGCCTGCAGTCTGGTGTCTTTTTTGGGTTTGCAGGTCAGATTGACGGCATAGTAGAGCAGTTTCGGTCTGAGATAGGCCGGGATGCTCGTGTAATTGCCACAGGCGGGTTGGCAGAACTTATTTCAACACAGAGCAAGTCCATTGAGGTAGTCGATCCCCTGCTTACGCTTCATGGTCTGCGATTGGCGTTTGAGCGGCAGCAAATCAAAGCCGATAAAGGGTAGCTCTTCAGATGAAACCCGGTTTTGATATAGGTGGAATCAGGGTTGACCCTCCGATCATTCTTGCGCCGATGGCCGGTATTACTAACCACCCATTTAGGATTATATGTAAAGAAGCAGGCGGATGCGGGCTGGTATCTACTGAGATGATCAGTGCCTACGCGCTTAGATATTGCCACAAGCGAACTCATCAAATGATGGACTGGACTGATGATGAGTTCCCTGTCTCTGCCCAGGTGTTTGGTCCGGACCCGGATGTTGTTGCGGAAGGTGCGCGTACCGTCGAAGAGCACGGAGCAGATATTGTGGAGATCAACTTGGGCTGTCCGGCACCGAAAGTTGTCAATTCAGGCTCAGGTTCAGCCTTACTTAAAGATCTCAGTAAAGCTGAAAAGATGATTTCGGCTGTTATTAAGGCGGTAAGCATTCCAGTTATTATCAAGACCCGCAAAGGATGGAGTGATGACCGGGAAACGGCAGTTGAAGTTGCTAAAATGGTAGAAGCACATGGCGGCGCAGCAATAACAATACATGGCCGTACGGGAGTCCAGAGGTTTACAGGAAATGCTGATTGGGATGTAATCCGGAGAGTAAAAGAAGCCGTAAATATTCCGGTCATTGGAAATGGCGACATTAGGACTCCAGAAGATGCCCGAAGAATGTTTGACGAAACAGGCTGTGATGGTGTTATGATAGGCAGGGGCGCGCTCGGCAATCCTTGGATATTCAAGCAGGTGCATGTGTATCTGTCTGCCGGAGTTGTTCTCCCGGATGTTGATATTTCAACCCGAGTAGATGTAGCCAGACGGCATGCACGGCTGCTGGTGGCTAGAGTAGGGGAAAAACGAGCGTCCAATGAGATGCGTGGACATATAGCGATGTATCTCAGAGGTATGCCCGGAGCTGCAGCAATGCGTCATAAGATAATGTCTACCAGAAGCCTATCTGATATAGAGGACGTTTTGGATGAAGCGCGTAGTAAGTGTGAGCTTGGGGTCGTCTAGTGGGGATTCATCCTCCACAACGACACTTCTTGGAGAAGAATTCGAGATTTCCCGGATTGGGACAAACGGCAGCATGGAACGTTATGCTGAACTACTGCGCGAACTGGATGGCAATGTTGATGCCATCGGTCTGGGTGGTATCGACCTTTATCTGGCAGCAAACAACCGGAAGTATGTCATAAGAGATGCTGCCAGACTTGCCAGGAATGTCAAAAAGACGCCTGTAGTCGATGGCAGCGGGATAAAAAACACTCTCGAGCGGGATACCATCGAGTGGCTTCAACAGGAAGGGATAATCGACTTCAGTAAAAAGAATGTACTCGTTGTTGCAGCCGTAGACCGGTTCGGAATGGGTGAGGTCATCGGAAAGCTTGCAAAAAAGGTCGTTTACGGTGATTTGATGTTCGCTGTTGGTATTCCGATACCGCTGCGAAAGTGGATGACCATAAGGATTCTTGGTTTCCTTTTACTTCCATTAATCATCAGATTGCCGTTCAAATGGTTATATCCAACTGGAAAAAAGCAGGATACAATTACACCCAAGTATGAGAAGTATTACCGATGGGCTGATATAATTGCAGGAGATTATAAACTGATTGGGCGTTACCTTCCCACGAAGGAATCTGGCGCGCTCGTTGGAAAAACGATTATTACTAACACACTCACTCAAAAAGATATTGAGAACTTGAAAGAGCGTGGTGTTGATACGATTATAACATCCACCAAAGACTTTGGAGGAAGGACGTTTGCTACAAATGTAGTCGAGGGGATTATCGTCACGATTGCAGGTAAACGGCCTGAAGATATGAAACCTGAGGACTACCAGGAAGTGCTTCGAAGGCTGGACTGGAAGCCCACTGTGAGAAAGCTAACGGCTGAAAGCTGATTCTAAGAGCCAACTGTTGCAGGAGATTTAGTTTGGAGCGATTTGGATTTATTATTCACCCGCTGGATGCAAAGCGGGATGTTGCAAGGAAGTATCCGTTTGTCAAATTTTTACCAGAGAGCATAGTGGAGTGGGGGCTTACTAAGAAAAGCTCTATGCTTGTCTCGCACATCACAGGAGTAAAATCCAAAACCGGTGTTGAGGCGGAAGGATGGTTTGTTGGATGCCCGCTTACACCCAAACAGATGCTTTCACTCCCCAAAGAGTTCGTCTATAAAAAGATAATCGATGCCGCTAAAATTGCTCAGGATATGGGAGCGAAGATAGTAGGTCTTGGGGCGTTTACTTCAGTAGTTGGAGATGGCGGCAGGACAATCGCTCAGAATGTTGACATTGCTATTACCACCGGAAACAGCTTCACTGTAGCTACAGCGGTTGATGGCGCGGTAAAGGCTGCCAGACTTATGGATATCGACCCCGCAGCAGCTTCAGTGGCCGTAGTTGGCGCTGCCGGCTCTATTGGCCGCACTTGCGCTCAGATACTCTCACGCCAGGCTGCCCATATTACGCTTGTCGGACTTGCGACTGACCCGCTTGAGAAAGTGGCTGAGGAACTTAGGACATTTGGTTCGGCTGAAATAGGCATTTCCAGCAACGTTGAGCAGGGAATCAGGGAAGCAGACATTGTTGTGACTGTTTCAAGCGCAACTGATGCTATTGTTGAGCCTTCTTATATTAAAACTGGTGCTGTTGTCTGCGATGTTGCTCGTCCAAGAGACGTTTCCAAACGTGTAGTGGAAGAACGGGATGATGTTCTGGTCATAGATGGTGGTGTAGTGGCAGTTCCAGGAGATGTGGAGTTCAACTTCAGCTTCGGTTTTCCTCCGAAAACTGCTTATGCATGTATGTCAGAGACGATGGCTCTCTCCCTTGAAGCCCGTTACGAATGTTTTACGCTAGGCAAAGAGCTGACGCTTCAGCAGGTGGAAGAAATATCGGCTATTTGCAGCAAACATGGATTTGAACTCGCCGGATTCAGGAGTTTCGAGAAAGCTGTTACAGATGAGCAGATAGAGACTATCCGTCAGAACGCAAAACGGCGAAAATCCAGAGCCAAATAGCAAATAAGAAGCAGCAATAAGTAGAAGCGGCTTCACCTGTTATAGATACTGATGCAGGTCTGATCGAATTACTCACTCATTCCTTTTCTGACAAGTTGTGCGCATTCATCACAGAAGTGCTTACCCTTATAATCGGTATCCGCACGCGAGTTAGAGAAAAACATTACACATGCTGGATTAGGGCAGTGAGCTAATCCGACTACATGTCCCAATTCGTGGACAGATTCAGTTACTGATCGTTTGATTAGGACTTTATGATCAGGTTTGTTGTTCCCGTAAAACTCAGGCCGGAGTCTGGTAACTGACATAACACAAACACTACTTCCCATTTCTGCCAGTCCGAACAGGAAGTTAAGCTCAGGGGTATAAATATCCACGTCTGCTATTCCTATAACCAGGCCTTTCTTTGATTCCGGCAATTCCTTGAGCGTTTCCAGGAACGAGCGAGCCAGATATTGTTCCCGGTCTTTATTATAAGCATCTTTGGGGATATCAAGAGGTTTATCCACTATCTTATAATCTGTGCTGTAGATTTCTGCGACTTCAGGGGCGATGTCTTCTATGATTACCTTGTCGATATCCCCAATAGGAACTAAGTAAATAGTCTTCATGGAAACTTCTACCGTTCTCTTATGCAGTCTGTTATTGCCCGTTGTTCTACCATATAGGTTATAGACTACCAGAGTAACTACAACAGCCAGCGCTGCTGTAACCAGGAGCTTTTTCCAACTTTCTACAGCCATGTTATTGTCTCCCTATTAGAAGAAATTGACTGCTTTGTCGTACAGAATTACTGTGGGCAGTCGATTTGAGACACAACCGTTCTATAATGATCTACAGCTTCAGGGAATTCGCTGAGTGCAGTTCTTCCTTCCGGCTTCAATCCATAGACACCTCTATCTACACGCTCAAACCACCCATAGAAGTTACTGGATAGTATTGAAAGTGTCTTAGGACCTGTTCCCAGATCTCTTAATTGCCTTGGTGCAAGTGGGCCGAAGCGTTCGATGCAGCAGGCAATGTGTATGGCGTTCTCTCTATAAGCCGTAACTACTTTCTTTCTGGATGATCCGCCTTCGTTATAATCGCCTGACCTTGATTCTATCTCTTGAATGATAGCAGATCTTACTTTACGTCTTTTTTTGCGGTCGAATGGCAATGGATGAAAGACAATCTGGACAGAAGGTTTGCTATTTAAGGAGACAAAGATAAGCCCGAGCTCCAACCGCCTTAGCAGGTGTTTGATCCCTTTCCATTCAGCAGTATAGATTCCACTTTTTTTAGGATATGGAACAGCGATATAGACTGAGTCAGTTACCCGTTGGCGTTTGACTGCCTGTATCAAGAGAGCTATGTTGAGAGTGCGTTTCATCTCGATGATAATAAGATCATCGCCTTTGATAGCAGTTATATCGCAGTCTCGGACTTCGCCCCGCACAGTATAGCCCAGATTAGTCAGGTAATCGCAGATTGGACGATAAAGCTCCGTTTCGCTCACAGCCTTCGCTGGTTCCTTTGCCATAGTAGATAAATCATATACGATGACCAGTTCAGCAATCAACAACTTTTTAGGTTCACGATATATAGTCATCAGTCTATATTGCCGAAGGTATAATGTTATAGAATGGAAGCCGGAAAAACTTTACACTTTCCACTTTACACTTTACACTAATAAAGCGGTCCTGCGGGGCTGCTTCTTTTTGTGTGGGAGATTGAGGTAAATGCGATTATTCAGAGGAATATTCCAAAAGGTAGACCAGCTTCTGACAGGCCGCCGTGCTATTGATGATGAACTGTTCGATGAGCTGGAAGAGATCCTGGTGCAGGCCGATATAAGCATACATACGGCTGTCAAAACAGTAGATGAGCTGAGGCAGGTGACCCGACAGGAAAAGCTTAGAGAGACTTCAGAAGTAAGAGAGAAGCTGGAGCAGATACTCATAAGAATTCTTGAGACGGATGTAAATCCCAAACTACAACAGTCTGATACTCCTCCGACTGTATATCTGGTTGTTGGCGTCAATGGAGTAGGGAAGACAACTACAATCGCCAAACTGGCGCACAGATATAGAAAACAAGGTAAGAAGGTGCTTCTTGCTGCTGCTGATACTTTCCGGGCAGCGGCAATCGATCAACTTGAGATATGGGCTAACCGTGTGGGAGTAGATATTGTGAAGCACCAACCTGGTGCTGATCCATCTGCTGTCTTATTCGATGCAATGCAGGCAGGACTTGCCCGGCAGGTAGATTATATAATAGCCGATACTGCCGGACGACTTCATACCAAAGTCAACCTGATGGAAGAGCTTAAGAAGATGTCTCGCGTGGTCGAGCGTGCTATAGGGAAAAATCCTGAAGAGACACTTCTGGTACTCGATGCAACAACAGGGCAGAATGCAATAATACAAGCAAAAGAATTCTTAAGTGCAGTGAATGTCACCGGGATTGTCCTGGCGAAGCTGGATGGAACGTCCAAAGGCGGGATTGTTATCACAATCAAAGACGAACTGGGGGTACCTATAAAGCTCATTGGCACAGGGGAACACTTGGATGACCTTGAAGATTTCGATGCCGGAGAGTTCGTGCGAGCATTGGTGGAAGGGCCTTCCCAGGAATAGATAAAAAAGTTCTATAAAGACTCTACAATTACCACAACTTTTATGTTAAGCCTGCTCAGGTGCATGGAAGAACTAGAGTGGCGGGCCAGGTAAGTGGCCAACGGAAGCCGAATCCTGGGCCGCAGCAGAATCGTCATCGGGTATGATCCCGCGGCGAAACTGCTATGGTCTCACACCATGCGAGCCTGGAGGAGGTGTAAAAAACTAAAGATGCTGTGGATTAGAGGAAAGAAGCGCAAGGGAGGATTCACACTGATTGAGATCATGATCGTTGTTCTCATCATAGGGTTCCTTCTCGCCATCGCAATCCCGAACTTCATGAAAGCCAGGGAGACATCCAGAGCCAAGAGCTGCCAGGGTAACCTGAGACAGATCGAAACGGCTAAGGAACAGTGGGCGATGGACACCAAAGCTGCATCGACAGCTGAACCTAAAGCGTCAGATCTTGTAGATGAGTATATGAAGGGAACTCCGGGTACTCTCCCGGATTGCCCGTCTGGCGGAACCTACTCGATCGGTACACTGAAGGTTAGACCGTCATGCAGCATTGGAACGAATGGAGATGCTGCTGGTTACAACGACCACGTTCTGAAATAGTGTGTTCGGAAATTGGGCAGCGGTTACTACCGCTGCCCTTGCATTTTTCAAGTTTTACGGCCGCCTGTTGTGAAGACAGGTGGCCATGTTTCACTTATATGGATGGCCCTATGACACAGATAAAACGACGTAATGGCTTTACATTGATCGAGATGGCCATCGTCCTTCTGGTTATCTCGATTTTAACAGCAATTGCTATTCCATCATATATGAGGTGTCGGGAAAACTCGAAAATTAGAGTGTGCCGTAGTCATCTGCGGCATCTGCAGGACGCAAAAGACCGATGGGCGATTGAGAACCGGAAGACAAGCAGTGATAAACCTACTTTTGACGACCTGATACCGACTTACCTGAAAGGCGCTCCTGTGTGCCCCAACAGCGGGACTTATGAACTTGGAGCAGTAGGCGAAAACGTTACCTGCACAACACCTGGACATACAATATACTAGTGTCCATTACTTCAATTGGTGTGCAAGTGCGATGGCTTGACGTTTACGTCTGGCTGCGTCCATAGGATCGTTGTGCCTCCAGTGATGGATTACGATATACTTTTGTATCTCGTAAAGGAGATACAAGTGCTGTCGCACGTATGCAGCTTCTGAGGTGTCTCTTTCGGCTCCATAGCCTGCCCAAAAAGCATCCTGGCTAAATCCTACATAATCCAGGACTGCAAACTCTATTTCAACGTCGCCCCACAGAGCGCGGTCCATATCCAAAATACCGCTTACAGTTCCATCTGGCATGACAAGTATATTTTGCTCCCAGACATCCATATGAAGCAGCCTTGATATTACAGGGCGGTCAAAGCAGGAGTAGTTGCTGGTGAGTAGATTTCGCATAAAATCAGCATCTTCAGGGCTGTAATGTCCCGTTGCGGAGACATCATCTATCATTTTGTCCCACATAATCCTGAAAGCTTCAGCCCAGGAGTTTTGAGGCTCCATAGGATGGTGAGGGCCAATATATCCATACTTATCCGTAGTAATCTCATGGATTTGCCTCAAGAAAAAACCTATCTGGAACAGCACATGGTTTCGAATATCGATAGGCATAGTTGTCAATTCTGTCATTGGTTTACCAGGCAGGCGTTCCATGATAAGGTAATCCCGGTTTATAAGCTTACGGCTGTCATCATAGGCAAAGATTTCTGGTACAGGGACAGATGTCCGTTCGCGTACAATAGCGTGCAGCGGCGGTTCTTGCGCCATCATTCCTCTTTCGTAGAAGATAAAACCAGCATCGTCCCGGGGTGCTATCCTGAGAACCATTTCTTTGTCTGTATCGCGGACAAAATACGTTGTATTGAATTTGCCTGTAGGAACCGGTTCAAATACCAGATTTTCTTCTTTGACTGGAAGATGGTACGCTACCATCTTTCTCAACAAGTGTAGATCAAAGTTCTCTCGCATAACTTACCTTGCAATCGGGATGGCCTGCTGCCTGCTTGTTCTCAGCAAATCTTCGTAGTACAGAAATTCCTGCGCCCAGCCTGCATAATCTCCGAATTTATCCCAGAATACCTGGACAATCTTGTCATACGCAGCAGGAGTGATTGTTTTTGTCTTGAGGTCTGGCATGTAGAACCGGACAGCAACCTGCCTGATATGTGTGTCTACTGGAACAGCTTTGTCTTTATCAAGAGAGAACAGACATACACAGTCAGCAATCTTAGCTCCGATACCGCGTAGTGCAACCAAATCTGCCTTTGCATCTTCATAACTTCTGGAACGCATCGAAAGCAGCCAACCTTTTGGATGAGACAATATCTGCCTGGCTACCGTTACTATGTTTGATCCTCGCCAACCGAGTCCTGCCTTATTACGTATCTCATCAGGATCAGCAGAGGCAAGCGCTGATATGGAAGGAAATGCGTAGTGGTCAACTCCTCCTGCTGATGCAATAAAAGTGCCGTACATTCTGGAAAGCTCATCAACGGATTTCGATATCCTTGGCACTGAGTTGGCTGTTGAGCAGACATAAGAGATAATTGTCTCTTCAGGGTCCTGTCTTACCAGCCTTAGCCCTGCAAACTGCTTTACCAGAACAGCTAGATGTTCATCTGCATTGGAAAGATGTTCATAAATGGCTGGTACATCATCATCAAGCCTGAAATAGCTGTTGAAAAGGGCCAGGTCTGGTTTACCAGGCAATGTTTCCCATAGAAATCCGTTGTCTTGTTCCTTGACACGAATTACTTTGCCTTTAACCGGAGCAGCCCACCAGCCTTCATTATCCTGTTTCCACCTGAATGCCTGTCCACATGTCAGCGTATAAGTCAGGTTCAGGTATTCATGTGCATAATCCAGATATTCAGCCATTAGCCATTACCATTTCCGTACATCAATAAAGGGGCATCCCTACGATGGGATACCCCTTCTTAAGACTTGCCTGACGTCGGATTATTCTTCGTAGACCGCTGCTTGTTCAAGGACAGATTCGGCCATGTAAATAGGTGCTTTGGTCCTTAGACCAAGCGCAATAGCATCACTAGGTCTTGAATCGATCTCCACCACGCTGCCATTTATTACTATATGCACTTTGGCATAATAGGTCTCGTGCCAAAGATCATCAATTACAATCCGATCCACCGTTCCACCGAGACGTTGGATGATATTTTTCATCAGGTCATGAGTCATCGGACGGTCCATCGAAGCGCCTTCCAGAGCAACTGAGATGGAATATGCCTCCGGTCTGCCAATCCATATCAAGACAGACCGTCCTTGATTATCTCGAAGAAGCACAAATGCAGCAGGCTGAGCAGTTATGGAATCCTGGTGCTCGTACACGCCGACTACTTTGACTTCCTTTTCATCGAGTCGTTTATCTTCGGATGCGCCCCTGTCCGGCATATCACCCATATCACCGAACTCCGGCAGTCCTTCTGACGGTATCTCGTCTTCCGGTCTGTTTTCTTCCTCGAAGTTGCGCTCGTCGTCCACGTTACTGCATCCCTTCGTAATTGTTCTTTACCAATTTACCCCTCTCCCGTTGGGGCTAATCCAAATCATTGGACTTGATAGTCTTATCGACGATTTTTAGGAAATCCTTATTGGTTTTTGTATGTCGCAGCCTGTCTATGAGCAGTTCCGTTGCTTCAACAGTACCAAGGGCAGCCAAAAGCCTGTGCAACTGCCAGACTCGTTTCAGAGTATCTTCATCATAGAGAAGCTCATCATGCCTTGTGCCTGATCTTTTAACGTCTATAGCAGGGAAAATACGCCGCTCGGCTAGATTTCTATCCAACACGAGTTCCATATTGCCTGTAGCTTTGAACTCCTCAAAGATTGCATCGTCCATGCGGCTTCCGGTTTCGACCAGCGCTGTACCAATAACGGTCAGACTGCCGCCTTCCTCTATATTACGGGCAGCACCGATAAACCGTTTCGGCCGGTATAGCGCCGATGGGTCAAGTCCACCTGAGAGCGTTCGTCCACTTGGTGTAACGGTAAGGTTAGAAGCACGAGAGAGCCTGGTGATACTATCAAGCAGCACTACTACATCTTTTCCTGATTCAACCAGCCTTTTGGCTTTCTCAAGAACGATGTCTGCTACTCTCATGTGATTTTCAGGAAGCTCATCAAACGTTGAGCTTACTACTTCACCGTTAACTGAGCGGCGGATGTCCGTAACTTCTTCAGGTCTTTCGTCTATGAGCAGGACAATGAGATGGACATCAGGATGGTTTTTTGTAATGCTGTTTGCGATGGTCTTGAGGAGTGTGGTCTTACCAGCTTTCGGCGGCGCTACGATCAAACCTCTCTGGCCTTTACCGATGGGAGCTATTAGATCAATGAAGCGGGCTGATATATTCTCAGGACAGGTTTCAAGCACCAATCGCTCATTAGGGTAGATAGGTACAAGGTCGTCGAAGTTCTTCCGTCTGCGAGCTGCATCCGGATCGAGACCGTTTACCGCTTTCACCCTTAACAGGCTGTAGTACTTTTCATTATCTTTAGGTGGACGAACTTCTCCTGATATCGTATCGCCAGTTTTAAGCCCAAATCGCTTTATCTGGGACTGGGACACATAAACATCCGTTGGAGATGGCGAGAAGTTGTTGTGCCTGAGGAATCCCCATCCATCAGGAAGGATTTCAAGCACTCCTTGATCAAAAATCAGTCCACTCTGCTGAGTTACTGTCGCGAGGATTTTAAAAACCAGGTCTTGTTTTTTCTCAAACCCGTCTTCAATTCCAAGCTCTTTTGCGATCTCCCGAAGCTCATCGAAAGTCTTCTGTTCGAGATCTGAAAGTTCAAACTGGTCCACGTTTCTTCACCTCTTTGGCATACATTGCCGTAGAAACTATAAATATTAAAACTGCAACAGACGCTTAAGCTGGGCTGATATGGAAGGGCGAGATCGACGCACGAGTTCAAGCGCCTGTTATAAGCTGAAGTTACAAATGATGGCTAAAGAAGCTGCGGCCGAAGCAATTCGGCCATTTGAGGTCTTCTTACGGCTCAATAAATAGTATAACTAACATTCTCAAATTTGTCCAGTACGATGGCAAATGTTTATACGCTTGCACGCCGTATATACTATTGATCTAACCGCCGCCATAAACCTCCGGCTTGAGCACTCCAATAAACGGAAGGCTTCTATAATGGCCGTCGTAGTCCAATCCGTATCCGACTACATATTTGTCTTCAACGATGAAGCCATAGTAGTCTATGCCCACATCAACAGCCCGCCTACTAGGCTTATCAAGTAGTGTGCATACCCTCACACTCGCAGCCTTACGAGATCTAAGGTTTTCTACTATGTAGCTCAGTCGCAGCGTCCATCCCGTATCTACAATATCCTCAACAACGAGGACATGTTTACTCTCTATACTTGAATCAAGATCCTTAAGGAGCCGCACAACACCGGAAGACCGCGTGTCAGCACCGTAGCTTGATATGGCTACAAAATCATAATCTACCGGGATTGTTATGTGCCTTACGAGGTCAGCCAAAAAAATTGCGGCTCCCTTTAATATACCCACTAGTACGAGTTCTTTACCCTCGTAATCCCTGGAAATTTGTTCTCCGAGTTCTTTGACTCTTTCCTGTATTTGTTCTTCGCTCAATAGAACTTGGGCAATATCATTGGTCAATGGCGGTTTTTGTTGTCCCATAGTGCCTACTCCCACTCAATAGTCGCCGGCGGCTTAGAGCTAACGTCATACACCAGCCTGTTGACTCCCTTTACTTCATTTATGACTCTATTACTAATACGTTCCAACACTTCCCAAGGCAGGCGAGCCCAGTCGGCAGTCATAGCGTCTTCACTGGTCACTGCGCGAAGGATAATAGGATAGGAATAAGTTCTCTGGTCGCCCATAACACCGACACTTCTAACTGGAGCGAGCACTCCAAACGCTTGCCACAACGTCCTGTAGAGACCTGCACGCTTGATTTCCTCGACTATTATATCATCAGCTTCGCGCAGTGTCTCAAGCCGGTCCTTAGTTACCTCACCGATTATCCTTATTGCAAGACCAGGCCCTGGGAATGGTTGGCGCCAAACCATTTCGCTTGGCAATCCTAATTCTTCCGCCACACGTCTAACTTCGTCTTTAAACAGGTACCTTAATGGCTCAACCAGCTTAAGGTTCATATCGTCGGGAAGACCACCTACATTATGGTGTGTCTTAATCTTGGCAGCCTGCTTGGTCCCACTTTCGATAACATCCGGGTAGAGTGTTCCCTGAGCCAGATAATCTACATGTGGAAGTTTTTTTGCTTCCTCTTCGAATATCCTGACGAATTCTTCTCCGATAATCTTCCGTTTTTCCTCAGGGTCTAACACACCTTTCAACCGGGTAAGGAACCGTTCTTCTGCATCTACATAGATGAGCCGGACATTGAAAAAGTCCTGGAATGTCCGCCTGACCTGTTCTGCTTCATCTTTACGGAGAAGTCCATGGTTGACGAAGATACAAGTCAACTGGTCGCCGATTGCCCGATGAACCAATGCGGCTACGGTAGCGGAATCTATACCGCCTGACAACCCGCAGACGACCGATTTATCTCCGACTTGTTTCTTAATAGCATCACATGAGAGCTTAACAAATGATTCAGCCGTCCACAGGCCCTGACATCCGCACTCGGAATAAAGGAAATTACGGATTACCTCTATGCCCCAAGGAGTGTGTACTACCTCAGGATGGAATTGAACCCCATACAGCTTTTTCTCTGGGTTGGACATCGCCGCAACCGGAGAATTGGATGTACGTGCAATCACTGAGAATCCAGGAGGTGGGCTTTGAACAGCGTCACCGTGGCTCATCCAGCAGATGAGCTTCGGGTTCAGTCCCTGGAAAAGGTCTCCGTTATCAAGAACATCGAGTTCGGTCTTGCCGTATTCCCGTCTGGCACCAGAGACAACACCGCCTCCCAACTGATATGCCATAAGCTGCATACCATAACAGATGCCAAGTATAGGGATGCGGAGGTCATATATCCTTGGGTCGCAAGTTGGAGCGCCGTCTTCGTAAACACTGGATGGACCACCTGAGAAGATAATCCCTATAGGCTGTCTGCGGACTATTTCTTCAACAGGTGTGTCATAGGGCAGAATTTCGCAGTAGACTTTGCACTCTCTAACACGTCTTGCGATAAGCTGGCTGTACTGTGCACCAAAGTCCAACACCAGTACAAGCTGTTTAATAGCTTGCTTACTACTTGATGCCGATTTCGGCGTCATCGCCACTGCCCCACGTTCTGAGCACGCTGTGCCGTCTTACCTTCTGTCGGAAGGGACGGAGCAATTATCATCTCAGCTTCCTGTAGTTCTTTGATAGTGCGAGCGCCGCAGTAGCTCATAGCCAGCTTCAGTGCACCAATAAGATTCATAGTGCCATTGTCGGTATTTGCTGGTCCGAACAAGAGTTCATTAAGGGAATACTTGACTCCAACCTGGACTCGAGTGCCTCTTGGCAGTCCGGGGTGAGAAGTAGCCATGCCCCAATGGTAGCCTTTACCAGGTGCTTCGGCTGCTGCTGCTATCGGAGAGCCTATCATTACGGCATCAGCTCCAGCAACAAATGCTTTGATAATATCTCCGCCAGTCCTCATACCGCCGTCAGAAATGATTGGAACATACTTGCCGGTACGGGCCTCAAAGTCGTCTCTCGCTGCGGCGGAATCTGCTGTAGTAGTAATCATAGGAACGCCAATACCGCAAACCTTGCGAGTAGTACAAGCTGCGCCTGGGCCAACTCCTACCAGAACAGCATCTGCTCCCGCTTCCATCAGGCTCATTGCACCTTCATAGGTTACGGAATTGCCAACAATTACAGGAATCGGAGATTCCTTGCAGAAATCCGCAATAGAAACAGACTCACCACGAGATGAAATAAACTGCGCGGTAGTCACTGTAGACTGGATGACCATTATATCAGCGCCGGCATTGAAAATAATCTCGGCGTATTTTTTGGCCACTGCCGGAATAGCGGATACAGCCGCAAGTTGTCCGCCTGCCTTGATTGCTTTGATTCGATATTCTATAAGTTCAGGTTTGATTGGTTCTTGGTAGATTTTCTGTATGACTGGGATGACCGAGTCGGCAGGTGGCTCGATGATCTGCCTGATTGCTGCGTCTGCATCCTCATAGCGAGTCTGCACGCCCTCAAGATTGAGAACTGCAAGCCCACCAAGCTTCCCCATTTCGATGGCTAGACGTGGATCAGTAACGCCATCCATAGCGGAAGCAAGAATAGGAATTCGAAAACAATCGTCGCCGAGATACCAACTGGTATCTACATCAGCGACATCGATGCTAACCGCCGCGGGCACCACAGCCACCTCGTCAAATCCGTAAGACTGTCTGGCTTTTTTTCTGCCCCCGACTATAACCTCCAACGTGTGTTCCTCCTGGCTTTTCGCAATATGATATCAAAGGCTGAGCTAGCTGTCAATCGGTCTGGCTCAGCCTAAATAACAAGATTAAACTAATAATTATTACTACTTGTTTTCAGTCTTTGTTTCCGTTTTAGGCTCTGTTTTTTTAGGAGCTTCGTATTCGTAAGTACATTGTTTCCACACCTTAACTACACACTTTAACGAGCCTTCGCCGGCAATTGAATCAGTCCATTTGATCATCTGATTTTCTATAACAGAATAAAAACGCATTGTAACCGGATCAACAATCCACTCTCCACGCTCAAAATACTCTACATTACACGCCTCATGACTCTTACCGGTTGAATCCAGTACTGCACTTTCCATGTTGAGAATCTGCCCAAGGTAAACATCGGCCACATTAGGATCTACAGTTGTTCTATATTGTAGCTTTGCGCAATTATGTCCATCCTTTTGCACATTATCAACCCATGTAATATTGTTAGCTAATTTTGCACTGGTATCATCAGATACAACGGACGATATTGCATGTGTTGTAGACCACGTATCTCCCTTTTTAGCACGTAAGCCTAGAAGCCCGCGGTATTTTGAATTCCATTCTTCTTGCATCACCATACTAATCATCTGATCGAATCCTGGGGGTACTCGAAGTTCGATTAAGTTAGGCATTTGCCTATAAGCTTCAGCAGTGATTGCTTCAAGAAGACCTTCCATTCCGTTAATACCAACACATGCTCCGTAGGAATTCAGAACGTATTCAACAGGAGTCCTATTCCTCATTTCCTGGGCAATATAGTTTACTTGTTCTTGGTAATCTGCTTCTTTGATTTTTGGTGTAGCAAATGATATTGGGGTACGCTTGACCAGATAACCATCTTCAGTTTTCTTTATTTGATATCGCATTTTCGATTCAATAACTGATGTACTATCCACTTGGCCATCGATAGTCTTTTGATTAGTTTCTTTATAGGTCTCTATCCATGTAGTACCATCAGGTATATTGAATCTAAAAAGAACATCTGACGCGCCCAGACAAGGTTGAGACACAAAACCTGCCAAAACAACAAGAACGATTACTATCTTACCGATAACTACTGACGCAACTCTAAAACCGCGGTTCATGTGAGGTTCCTCCGGATGGATTAACATCGGGTATGCAGCTATTTATTCTATATAAGGCTGCATACCTGATGATATACCTGGTTTTATCACGTTTGCCTGCTTTTTTGCAAGACTTTTAATCAGGTGCCTTGTGCAGTCTTTGATTTTGACTTAACTTTTCCGTCGTTAGAAGGCGCTTCTACTGGTGCTTTCTTCAAAGCAGCAGCAATAAGTCCGGCGAACAGCGGATGTGGGTTAGTCGGCCTTGATTTGAACTCAGGATGGAACTGAGTCGCGATAAAGAACGGATGGCCTGAAAGCTCTACAATCTCAACAAGCCTGTAATCAGGCGATACTCCGCTGCAGATAAGCCCACCACGCTCAAGATGAGGCCTGTAGGCATTATTTACTTCGTATCTGTGCCTGTGACGCTCGTAAATCAGCTCATCCTGATATAGCTTGCAGGCTGTCGTGCCGTCTATAATCCTGCAAGGATATACACCGAGGCGCATAGTAGCACCCTTGTCGGTAACATCCTGTTGTTCCGGAAGCAGATGGATGACAGGATGAGGTGTCTGCGGGTCTACTTCTTCAGAATTTGCACCTTCAAGCCCGCAAACATTACGTGCTACCTCTACAACAGCCATCTGTAGCCCAAGGCAAAGACCAAGGAATGGAGTCTGGCTCTCTCTGGCATATTTCACAGCAGCAATCTTGCCTTCGATTCCTCGACCGCCGAATCCGCCTGCTACTACTATACCGTCGAATCCAGCCAACTTCTCAACGACATTATCTTCTGACAAGTCCTCTGAATCGATGAAAGTCACTTTAACGCCAGCATTATTCGCTATTCCGCCGTGCTTTACAGCTTCAGCAATGCTGATGTAGGCATCTCCATTCCCGATATATTTGCCTATGATGGCAACTTCCGCACGATGGGCAGGCTTTTTCAAGATGTCTACAACACGTTTCCAGTCTTCCATGTCACTGTGGCCGTTCTGCAGTCCCAACCGCTTCATTACCAGATTGGAAAGACCCTCTTGCTCGAATTTCAGAGGGATTTCATAAAGCGTTTCCGTATCCATTGCTTCTATGACAGCATCTTTATCAACATCGCAGAAAAGCGAGATCTTATCGCGCATGTCGGGGCTCATAGCCCTCTTGGTGCGGCAGATTAGGACATCGGGCTGAATACCAATCTCTCTCAGCTTCATAACAGAATGCTGGGTTGGTTTTGTCTTCTGCTCACCCCAAGGGCCAACAGAGGCAATCAGCGTGACATGGACATACATAACGTTCATAATGCCCTTGTCTTTTCTGAACTGCCTTATAGCCTCAAGGAAGGGAAGTCCTTCAATGTCACCTACGGTTCCGCCGATCTCTACGATAGCAATATCAGCAGAAGCATCTTCTGCATTTCTGCGGATACGCTCTTTGATTTCGTCTGTAATGTGAGGAATAACCTGGACCGTGCCGCCCAGATAATCTCCACGACGCTCTTTGGCTATGACTGCGCCATATACCTGACCGGTCGTAACGTTGGCATGGCGGGAGAGGTTCTCGTCTACAAAACGCTCGTAATGCCCGAGATCAAGGTCTGTTTCCGCGCCATCATCAGTGACAAAGACCTCGCCATGTTGGTATGGGTTCATCGTTCCAGCGTCAACGTTGATATAAGGATCGAGCTTTTGCAGCGTAACTTTGAAACCACGGTTCTTTAGAAGTCTTCCAAGACACGCTGTAGTAATGCCTTTTCCTATCGACGATACGACTCCACCGGTTACAAAGATGTATTTTGTTACTTTTTGTTCTTCTGGCACGGTAGTTCTCCTTGTCTATACTTCATCACGTAAATTGTTATTTCGGACGGCAGGTCCTTTTTATCTTTTAGAACCAGATCAGTGAAGTTACGCACTTTATCTGCTTTACCGTCTATGAAATTATCTACTCCTGCAATCGGCAGGTTTACTTTATCTGTTTTGTAGTGCATCGGCACAACGATTTTCGGCTTCAGTTGCTCTACGACCTTTTCAGCACCTTTTGCATCTATTGTAAAATAGCCTCCTACCGGCACGAAAAGAACATCAACCTCGCCAATCTGCCTTATCTGGTCATCCGTGAGCGGTTCTCCCAAATCTCCAAGATGGCAGAATCTGATATCATCTACGGTTATTTTGTAGACAGTGTTCTTTCCACGTTCCTTGCCTTTGACGGTGTCGTGGAAAGTCGATACTGCTGTGTAGGTATACTTGTTATCTCCAACAATTGCAGTACCTGATTTGAATTCTTCTTCAATCGGCCCAATCTTTTTCGGGTTACCACTAAGCAGGCTGACATTATTGTGGTCGAAGTGATTGTGGCTTACAAAAACGTAATCAGCCGATACATCAGGCGGCGAATACGCAAGATTCTCGTTAGTTGCGTACGGATCGAATGCAAACTTAGCCCCGGTCTTGCTGTGAATAACGAAAAACGCCTGACCGTACCATCTGACAGTCGTTACACCGGGAGCTACAGGCTCGTCAGGACTGCGGTTGTTATCTGAGTTAGATACCATAACAATTGAACCTACTGCTAAAACTGCAATTACGACTGCTAATAACAGCCATCTTGTGCGGACTGCCGCCATCGTTAACCACGCTCCTTATCACCGCCTGTAAAATACCACATTTGGCCTTTTCCGAGCTTAACCGACTTCTTTATCGAAGCAACTATATAATCTTTTGCAAACTTGATGGAATCCTGAACCGAATCGCCTCGCGCAAGTCGGGCTGTGATAGCCGCAGAGAACACGCAGCCAGTCCCATGCATTGTCGGCCCTTCAACTCGCTCGCTTCTATACTCCACAAATTGAGAGCCGTCATATAACATGTCTACCGGCTCACCATCAAGATGTCCTCCCTTAATGAGAACATAATTCGGGCCAAAGTCATGAATCCGTTTTGCAGCTTCTTTTACACTATCCAGGTCAGTTACCTGGATTTTCGCTAACTCAGCTGCTTCGACCAGGTTCGGTGTTACGATCAAGCATTTCGGTATGAGTTCCTGTCTCATCCTCTGTACAGCTCTAGCAAGAAGAAGCCTGCTGCCATCTTTTGCGAATATTACCGGATCAAGCACCACGTTCGGAATTTCGCGCCTGACTATCCGTTCAGCTACTCTGCTAACAATTTCTTCAGAAAAGAGCATTCCAATCTTACAGGCATCGACTCCCATATCTCTTACGACAGAATCAATCTGTGCTGCCACTATCCTCTGCGGCACCTTGTTGATTTTCTGCACTCCAAGAGAGTTCTGTGCCGTAACTGCCGTAACCACTGACAGCCCGTAGACTCCAAGATCAGCAAAGACCTTCAGATCAGCCTGAATTCCCGCACCGCCGCTTGAATCCGAACCAGCAATTGTCAGTGCAAGCTTCACTGTTCGCTCCACGATATATTCAGCAGTTCAATCAAATCATCTATAATGATTTCCGGCTTTAGCTCAAGTGGAGCAGTTTCTGCATCTTCTCTGGTTGAGATGCCTGTAGTGACCATCACTGTATGCGCACCGACTCTATTGCCTACCAGTATGTCTGTTTCCAACCTGTCGCCTACAACGACAGTCAATTCTGAGCTGCCGCCAGCTATCTTGATGATCTTTTCTAATGCATAAGTCTCAGGTTTGCCGATAACGAATGGTGTTTGTCCTGATGCCGTCTCGATAGCGCTGACGATTGCACCTCCGCCAGGGATAACCACGCCTTCTTCTATAGGGAATGTGGCATCTCTATTGGTGGCAATGAACTTTGCTCCAGCAAGAATCGCCTGCTGTGCATTAGTCAGCTTGTCGTAGTTGAACTGGCGGTCCAGCCCTGCTATGACATAATCGACTTTTCCAACGCTTCCATTACGGAGGACTTCCACATCTGCAGATTCCAGTTCCTGGATAAGTCCTGCTTCACCAACTACATACGCTTGTATCCTAGTTTTACCCGATTCGCGGAGAAAGAGTGCTGTAGCATAGGCTGAGGTCATAATTTCCTCAGGTTGGCATTGAATATCCATTCCCTGGAGCTTGTCTTGGTAGTCTTTTCGAGACCTGGTAGCGTTGTTAGTGTAGAAGAAGACCTTGTTTCCACGGTGCCTGAGATGCGCCACAGTCTCGCTGGCATGCGGCTGTGGTTCGTTCCCTCGGTAAATAACACCGTCGAGGTCGAAAACGTAAGTCTGCGGCCTATTAATCAATCCCACTGCCTCTCTTTTATCAACCTGAAAGTCTACCATTAATTAGCCCATAAGTCAATTACAATAATTTTTAAATTTGAAGTTATACAGCGTCACTTACATACTCAATTTTGTGTTTGATAGACTAGCCCAAGTGTTCCAATCGATGTTGGAGGGTAGACTTGATGAAAGTATATGTGGAGTATTACCCGTGGAGGTTAAAATGGAGATTGAGAAGGTTCTGCAAGGTGATTCCTGGCTTGGGCATCCTGTCCATCCGGCAATGATATCCATTCCCATTGGTTTTTGGTTATTTGGTTCGATTATGGACGGTATTGCTGCTGTTACTGGCAGTGAATGCGCACAGGAAGCGGCTGATTATGCGATTATCGGAGGCGTTGTAGGAGCAGGTATCGCTGCAGCAACTGGAGTAGGGGAGTTCCTAAGAGTACCGCAGGGAAATACCGCTCAAAGAGATGCCGTTACTCATGGAGCGCTGAATGCTGCTGCTACTGCAATATTCGGGGTCAGTGCTTCGCTTCGAACAGGGCAGCATGGCCGGGGAAAATCTACTGGGATTTTACCAAAGCTTTTATCTTTAGCTGGAGTCGGAGTTATTATATATACAGGCTGGCTTGGCGGTAAACTGGCTTACAGCTATGGTGTTGGTGTACAAAAAGAGCATATTGAGGAAGAGGACAAACAGCCACTCAGCCAGGATATCAAAGAAGAACAAATGCCTAGAGCGCATGCTTGAGCATTTACTTAGCAATCAGAGATAAGAACTAGGTATTTTCCTGTTTAATAGATAACACGGGTGAAGGTCATAATACTTTTACTGTCTTCATTTACCTAAGTCCTTTCTTAAGGATGTTAATCTGACTGAGCACCTGCCTTACATCCTCATTGTTCACTACTCGGTCATAAATATTCTTGACTCAACAGTGCATTGCTGGTATACTGAGCTTAGCGGGAGGTGCACTGACTTGTCAGGTCATTCCAAGTGGCATAATATTAGATTGCGCAAGGGCAAGCAAGACGCAGAGCGCGGTAAAATCTTTACAAAACTTGCCCGTGAAATCATAGTTGCAGCAAAAGCTGGCGGAGGCAATCCGGATGCTAATGTTCGGCTGCGCTTGGCGATCCAAAAGGCTCGCGATAACAGTATGCCAGCCGATAACATTAAGAGAGCTATCCAAAGAGGTACCGGTGAACTCGAAGGAGTTGTCTACGAAGAGGTAACCTACGAAGGTTATGGTGTGAATGGTGTGGCTGTTCTGGCCCAATGCTTGACCGATAACAGAAACCGTACGGTTGCAGAGCTTCGAAATGTGTTTAGCAAGTGCGGCGGAAACCTCGGAGAATCAGGTTCAGTTGCCTGGATGTTCGACCAGAAGGGTGTTGTTACGATATCTGCCGAAGCATCAGATGAAGACTCAATAATGATGGCTACGCTCGATGCCGGAGCCGAAGATATCCGTAAAGAAGACGACACTATCGAAGTAATAACCAGACCTGAGGATCTTCAGGCTGTTCGTGATGCTTTGAACGCTGCTGGGATTCCATTTATGGATGCTGAAATCTCGATGATCCCAAAAACAACTGTTCGAGTCGAAGGAACCAAAGAAGCTGGACAGATACTCAGGCTTGTTGAGATGCTTGAAGATCTGGACGACGTGCAAAACGTCTACGCCAATTTTGATATCCCAGATGAGATTATGCAAGAAGTCGCTGCGTAATCTGTAAAATTGATAGGCCGGTCGCAAAAAGGCCGGCCTGTTTCCCAAAGACTGGGATTATAATAATTACCTTCAAACCGGAGGTGGGTGTACAATGATTAAGCTCCGGGTGGATTGGCACCAGGCTTGTCAGTCTTGTGGTACTGAAGTAGTTGTGGACTATCTAGATCAGTGTCCAAAGGAGATTCTATGTCCATGGTGCGGGGCTAAAGTGCTCATAGACATCAAGAATGGAAACCTGGATGCTAGAGAAAGGCTCACATCTGCACTTTTTGCGCTGGAATCCCAAATGAACCAGGAACTAACGCGTACCTAGCGCATACTTGCTGGCTTACTCATCAAAACTACCTTATAAATCTGTTGATAATACAGATGACCTGTTTCTCGCCTCTCAAATCACTCATCATTTGCCTTGAATCATAATTCCACTAAAAACATTGAATAATTCTGAAGGTTACAAGGGCCTATTGATCTAATTGATCTCTGGTGGAGGTGTATAAAAATGGATGCCATAGAATGTTTGAAAACCCGAAGAAGTGTTCGAAGTTATACAAACCAGCCAGTACCCAGAGAAGTAATTGAAGATATAGTCGATGCTGGGAGGCTTGCAGCGTCTGCTATCAATATTCAACCCTGGCAGTTTATTGTTGTGACAGACAGTAGGATGAGACAGAAACTCGCTGATATTACGGACCACGGTAAATTTATTGCCGATGCGCCTGTCTGTATTGTTGTTTTTTGCGAAGATTGTAAATACTATCTGGAAGATGGATCAGCAGCTACACAGAATATTCTGAATGCAGCTAAAGCTCATGGACTTGGCTCATGTTGGATTGCAGGTGATAAGAAACCTTATGCTGATCAGATAAGAGATCTGTTGGGATTACCTGAGAACTACAAGCTTATCAGTCTTATCACAATAGGACATGCAGCATCCATACCAAACCCGGAGAAGAAAACCTTGTCTTCAGTGATGCACTGGGAGAGATTCTCAGGCTGATATTTTAATATACAAAGGAGGAACTGGTTCAATGGCAAGAAATATTGAGAATGCCCTTAATTCATTTACCTACGGGGTCTATGTAGTCAGCGGCCGTCGTGGTGAACGAGCCAACGGGCTAACCTGCGCATGGGTTACGCGAGTATCGATGGAGCCGGCTTTGGTTGCTGTAGCTGTCGGAAAGCCCCGTTACACTCACGATTTCATTAAAGAAGGTGGAGCATTTGCTGTGAGTGTGCTTTCAGAGAATCAAGTGGAAATCGGCCGATATTTTGGTACGGTTTCAGGCAAGGATGAGGACAAGTTTGCTAAATACTCACACTTCACAAAGACAACAGGTGTTCCTATTATTGCCGACTGCGCTGCCTGGGTGGACTGCAAGCTGATACACAGCTATGATGCAGGAGACCATACAATTTTCGTTGGTGAAGTGGTTGATGCAGGTACTTCGGATGCTGCACCGCTCGTATTCAGACCAGGTGATTATTTCTAAGGCAATAAATTTCTGCACGATATTGTGCAAATGTATGAAGGATAATCGTTATTGAATAGCTAATGTTTTTATATAACCACAGGGCTGACTGGCCAACAAGAGGAGGATGATATGGGGAAGGTTAAAACTGGGATTATCGGCACTGGGTTCATAGGCCCAGCACATGTAGAAGCTGTCAGACGGCTTGGCTATGTGGAAGTAGCTGCAGTTGCTGAGGCAAACAAGGACCTGGCAGAGCAAAAAGCAGCCGCTCTTTCGATACCAAAGGCCTATGGATCCTATCAGGAACTTCTTGCTGATCCGGAGATTCAGGTAGTGCATGTTTGTACGCCCAACACTCTCCATTATCCGATAGTGAAAGATGCCCTTCAGGCTGGCAAGCATGTTTATTGCGAGAAACCGCTTGCTATGAACAGCCGGGAATCCGCAGAACTGGTCAAGATGGCTGATGATCTTGGTCTTGTAAATGCAGTCAACTTCAACTATCGGTTTTACCCGTTAAACCAGGAAGCAAAGGCAAAGGTGCAGTCAGGAGAGATAGGCCGAACGCTTGTTATTACTGGCAGCTATCTTCAGGATTGGCTCCTTTTACCTACGGACTACAACTGGAGGATAGAGCCTGATCTTGGAGGCGAGTCCAGAGCAGTTGCGGATATCGGCAGCCATTGGTGCGACCTCATATCGTTCATCACCGGGCAGAAATTTACCCGAGTATATGCTGACCTTGCTGTGGTCCATAAAACCCGCATGAAGCCTAAGAAAGCCATAGAGACATACGCAGGCAAGGAACTCACTCCTGAGGATTATGAAGCTGTGCCAGTTACGACTGAGGACTATGGGACTGTTATGTTTGAGATGGATGGCGGCGCTCGGGGGGTCTTTACTGTCTGCCAGGTTTGTGCAGGCCGGAAAAATCGGCTTTACTACGAAATCGATTGCGAGAAAGCGGCTCTTGCTTATGATCAGGAAGATGTGGAGCGGTTGTGGATTGGCCGAAGAGATGGCCCGAACCAGGTTCTGATGCGCGATCCATCTATTCTTTCAAGCCACGCTAAACAATATACATCATATCCTGGAGGCCACCCGGAAGGTTATCCTGATGGTCTGAAGAACTTCATGTCCAGTTTTTATGGCTTCGTGATCTCAGATAAGGATCCAAGAAAGGAAAAACCGGACTTCCCAACATTCATAGATGGGCATGCTGAGATTGCAATAGTCGAAGCTGTGTTAACCTCTGCCAAAAAGCAGGCTTGGACGGAAGTTATCTACTAAGTTGAACGGATATTTTTCCATGCGCTAAAAGCGCAGAAAGTGATGCCTACTGTGTCGCAGCATTACAAAATTTTAGGTTGGCTATTCCTGATTTTTGGAGTCCTGGGAGTGCTTGGAAGTCTCGGCGGAATTGTATTTATGGGGTTCATGATAGAATTTATCCAGCAGGATATTATGGAGAGTATGCCTTCATACGCGCCACAAACCGAAACGCCGGGATTAGCTCCATCTCCAACAGAACCAACACCTGTTCCAGAGCAACCAGCAACATCACCAGGAGATATACCGCAAGCAACTGATTCACAACAATCGCGGCCTGGTCAAGTTCCACCTCAGCAGTTTCTTGATATATTCAGGATAATTTGGATGGCGATTCTTGCCTTGGCATTGATTTCATCTCTGCTGTCAGTATTAGCTGGTTGGGGGCTGTTCGCACGGAAAGCATGGGCGAAAGTAATAACAATTATTGTCTCAGTTCTGTACATTATCAATTTTGCAGGTTTTCCCGTTATCACAGGCATTGGGATTTATGGTCTTTGGGCGATGTTCCAAACCGGCAAACCAAATGCCTGGGAGCAGTATGTAGCTGGAGAAAATCCGTAGAAAGTAAATACTGGTTGATATTAAAAGGCCGGCAGCGATTCATCTGCCGGCCTTTGTAGTTTATTCTCTGAATGCGTTAGTGATTGGAAGCCGCCGGTCTTTACCGAATGCTTTGGGGGTTATTTTTACTCCCGGGGCAGCCTGCCGACGCTTATATTCGTTCCTGTCGACCATTGCAATTACCCGCCGAACAACATCCTCAGGATAACCTTTGGCTATAATCTCACCTGGAGAAGCATCCTGTTCGATGTAGAGATGCAGTATAGGGTCCAGCAGTTCATAAGGTGGAAGTGTATCCTGGTCTTTCTGGTCTGGCCGAAGCTCTGCCGATGGCGGCCTTTCTATTGTAGTCTGCGGGATGACAGGGCTTATTGTGTTCCTGTAATTCGACAGCTCATATACGAGAGTCTTCGGCACATCTTTGAGCACAGCAAAACCACCAGCCATGTCTCCGTAAAGCGTTGCATAGCCGGTAGCCAATTCGCTTTTATTGCCTGTGGTTAAAACAAGCCATTTGAACTTGTTGGAAAGAGCCATCAGATAGTTACCGCGAATACGGGCCTGGATATTCTCCTCAGTTACATCTGATGGATAACCTTCAAATACTGGCTTGAGAGCAGTCTTATAACATTCGAAGACCTCTTGGATTGGGATGGTTATAAGATTTATTCCGAGATTCTTTGCAAGCAGCTCTGCATCGGTTTTCGTGCCTTCGGATGTGAATATAGACGGCATAGAAACGCCTGTAACATTCTCCGGGCCAAGTGCATCGACGGCTACAGCTGCTGTTAGTGCGGAATCGATTCCTCCGCTAAGTCCGATGACCACATGGCTGAACTTATTCTTCTTAACATAGTCTCGGGTGCCAAGAACAAGTGCTTTATATACTTCCTCAACTCGCTCAGGAGGACTTACTTGCTTTGTTGCCAATCGAGGCCGTTCAATCTCTCGTTTCGGGCCAAGGTCTATCAATCGTACAGGAAATTCAGGATCTCTACAGGCAGGAGATTCCTGTCTCCATCTAGGGTCAGCCAGACGGGTATGCCATACGCTACCGATATCAAGGTCTGCGACAACCAGTTCTTCCTCAAATGGAGTTCCGCGTGATACCAGTTTCGCACGTGGGTCTATAATCATAGAATGACCGTCGAAGACAAGCTCATCCTGACCGCCAACCTGGTTCACATACACAACGTACGCTGAATTATCGCCCGCACGGGTAGTGAGCATACTGTCTCGCCATTTCCACTTGAGCGAATAGAACGGTGAAGCGTTTATGTTGATAAGAACCTGTGCGCCGGCAAGCGCTTGAGCGCGGTGTGGGCCATCGGGATACCACATATCTTCGCAGATCGATACGCCAAAAACTGGGCCGCCCAGACGGAAGATAGAAGTTTCGCAGCCTTTTTGGAAGTATCGAAATTCATCGAACACTCCGTAGTTCGGCAGAAACACTTTTCGATGTACCCCGGCTAACTTGCCATTGTGGATAACGGCAGCAGCGTTATAGATATCTGCATTAACATCTACAAATCCGCAAATAGTGGTGATATCATTTGAAGCTGCAATTATTTTGTCAAGCGCTTGCAGGTTCTTCTCAAGGAATGATGGCTTAAGGAGAAGATCTTCAGGAGGGTAGCCGGTAATGGCAAGTTCGGTGAAAGCTATAATGTCCGCACCTGCATTGCGCCCCTGGTCTATGAAGTCTATTATCTTATCAGTATTGCCTTCGATGTCTCCGACGGTTGGATTGATCTGTGCAAGAGCGATTCTCAGGCTTCCGCGAATAGATCCGGTATGGTTATCCAATCGAATGTCCTCCAGTATCATACATGGAGTCTACACCTAAAAAGCCACTTTTGGCAAACAGGCTTAGAGGAATATTTGCTGTCCTGGCACAGCATTAACCATACTTTGCCTTAAACGCTCTCATGAACGATACGAGTGCATCTACAGCTTCCTGCGGCACAGCGTTATATATGCTTGCACGGATTCCTCCGACCGATCTGTGTCCTTTCAGCCCGATCATTCCGGCTTTTTTAGCTTCTGATACAAAAAGCTCTTCCAGGTCTTCATTAGGGAGCCGCCAGACAACATTCATAATAGACCGGCATTTTCTATCGGCTGGTGTGTGCCAAAAGTTGCTGGAATCCAGTTCTTCGTAGAGTGTTGCCGCTTTATGTTCGTTCAACTTCTCTATCTCAGAGATTCCGCCCAGAGAGTCGAGCCATTCTGTCACCAGTTTCAGAATATATATTGCCCAGGTGTTTGGAGTATTGTAAAGGCTCTTTTCCTCAAGATGAGTTTTATAACGAAGGAAAATGGGTGCATCTTCAGGCACTCGATCTATTAAATCTTTACGTAGAATTACCAGTGCCAGCCCGGATGGCCCCAGGTTCTTTTGTGCTCCGGCGTAGATCATGCCGAACTGGTTTATATCAATGACTCGTGACATAATCTCACTGGACAAATCAGCTATTAACGGTGCTTTGGTTTTTGGAAATGTGGGATAACGGATGCCTCCGATCGTCTCGTTAGAGCAGATATGAACATACTCCGCGTCTTCAGTAAGGTTGAGTTCTTCAGTCGCAGGAGTACGCATATAGTTCGCTTCTTTGCCGTCCCATATAACGTTAACGCTGCCTGTGGTCTTTGCTTCCTTGATAGCCTTTGCCGACCAACTGCCAGTGTGGATATAATCAGCAGTCTTTCCAGGACGGCGAAGGTTCATAGGAACCATAGCAAACTGCATACTGGCTCCGCCTTGAAGGAAAAGGACAGCGTAATCGTCACTAATGCCCATCAGCTTTCTGACATTAGCCTCTGCACCTTCGATTATTGCAGCGAAATCCTTGGACCTGTGAGACATCTCCATTACAGACATCCCAGAGCCAGCGTAATCGAGCATTTCAGACTGCGCCCGCTCCAGAACAGCAAGTGGAAGCGCTGCAGGTCCAGCATTGAAGTTATAAACACGAGCCATTAACCATACTCCTTACTCATCAATATCCTTACTCAAATATTCCATCAATTATACTGGGATTCCTTAAGATAATGTTCTTATCTTTATCTCCTTTCTCGGGAGGGATTTGAAATTCCTCACAGACGTATAGCTAAGGGATCGGTGATCCTAGATTATTATCAAAAACACCAAGGAACGGGATTGCAAATCTCTCGGTTGTTGTTCCGGGCTAAATTGCAAATTTAGCCCGAGGGTAGGGTAGGTTTAGCTCAAGGGTAGATACGAGACTGATTTGAGATATAAGCAAAGAAGCCAGAGAATATATCCCCAGCTTCTCGTAGAATGATTCATCTTGGAAGACTCATGTGTTACTTCAGACGTTCTTCTTCAGACTCATCTATCTCCTCGGCAAAGATTTCCTCTTCTTCCATTTCCTCCTGCCAACCTGAAACCATCTGGTTCCAATAGTTAACATGAGGCTGGATGTCCTCTGTTTTGTCAGAAAAATCAGGTGCTTCGTCAAGGTCACCTTTAGTAACAGGTAGAACGAGCTGCTTACTGGCTTCGTCCAAAAACATCAGTTCAAGCGGGACTATGGTGCAGCGATTATTGCTATAGCAGACCGCGCCGAAGAGTATTTCTCCACTTTCAGTTTCAACAAGCATATCATCAAGGGATCCAATTACCTGACCGTCTGCGTCAGCTACATCCCATCCGAGTAGATTAGGTTGTCCCGGTTCTACACGGTAGTCTATCTGTGTCAATCTAACAAGCTCACCAGCCATTTGTTTATGGTCCTCCCCTCTCGTGGGACTGATACATCACACGATTATTTATGTTGCAGGGTCGCTATCTATACGGGCTTACCCTGTGATAACTCTCACCAAAACCTTGGAACCTAACATGAGTCCTAATTCAACAGCCACATTGCCCATATTGATGGCGATCTCCAGCTGTCCCGATGATCCAAACAGCGCTGCAGGCCCTCCGGGAGTTGCCTCTGCGTATGTTCGTATTGGTCCATGGATCAGTTGACCAGAAACGGTGATAACAGCCGTTCGTGAACCCAACCAGTTACGGAACCGGGATTCCTCAATATCTGTAATGCAGTTTCCAAACCTGTCTATATGGATGATTCGGCCCTCAAAGGTGTTGTCAGAAGGAACAGGCGGAGGTGGAAGCATTACCGGGTCAAAAACCTGCGGCCCAAGCTCTGAAACAGGTGTGCCGAGCGATAAATAAGCTGCTGCTGGTGAGAAAATGTCTCTGCCATGGAATGTGCTGCTTATCTGTGGAAGCATGAACCGTGAATTGGTGATTTCATAAGCCTCAAATTGCTCTTCATTTCGTAAAACTGAAGTTAAAAGGCCATTGTCTGGCGCGACAAACATCCAGCTATTCGTGCGTACAGCCAATGCGCGTCTTTCAGTACCAACTCCTGGGTCTACTACGGCAACATGGACTGTTCCAGAGGGAAAATATCGGTATGCCGACTCCAGAAGAAACGCGCCTTGTTCAATTGCCTGAGGTTGAACATCGTGGGTGATGTCTATTATAGTTGCATCAGGCGAGATAATCTGGGCAACATAAGTGTCTGATGCTCCGAAATCCGTTAGAAGTGTGATAATTGGAGGCATTTCGGTTAGCCTGATTGTTTGTTAATGTCCGTCAATCGCTGTTCAGCTATAGGAGACCAGTCGGGGTCGAACAGCAGCGGATCTTCGGCTACCTTCCGATAAAAAGATTTAGCCTGCTCAGGATTGGATGATGCCAGCCTGTCTCCCTGGTTGATGTAGATTTCACATAATCGTTTTCTGGCAGCCTGAGCGAAGTCGTCATTACCTCCTGTTTCGATGGCCTTTCGTAATTCGGCATCATATGTAGAGTAACCAAGGTAATGGTCAGCTATTCCCAGATAGTAGTGACCAGCAGAGTATGTAGGGTCAGCGTCAACAGTCCAGCTTGCATATTGCTTTAGTGACCTATATTGGCGCTGCTCAAGAGATTTTCCTGCCAGATCTGCGTATACATGAGCAAGCCGTCTGCGTGCCTCTGCACCTGCTTTTCCTGTACCTGCAGCCCTTTTTGCATTGTTGTACTGAACAAGAGCATCATCCACTCTGCCTTCTTTCATCAGCTTGTCACCCTGGCTGATGTATTTAGTGACGATTCGAGTCCGGGTCTGTTCGTCATACTTTGAATAGGCTTCGGTTACCATCCAAATAGCAAGTAAAAGCAAACCGGTCAGGCTGAGAACAATGAAAAGTGTTCCTAAGAATGCTCTTGTTTCCGGCGACATTCCTTTTCTTTGTGGAATCGGTGTCGGTACAGGTGACGATGGTACCGATTGAGCAAACGGATCAGGAACATATTGCCCTCCTGAAGGTGATGGAGGAGGGGAATATGTGGTTGGCGGCGCATACGTTGTCGGTGGCGAGCCTGTGCCGTAGGTTGTCATAATGCCCTGCGGCATAGGTGGGCTGTAAGGGTCGGAATATAGAGTTGCTCCATTGGCAGGTTCTTGCTTCAGAGCATCAGCCATTTCTTCCACAGACTGGAACCGCATATTGGGGTCTTTGGCCATAGCTTTTCTGATAATAGCTACCAGGTGAGGCTGGACTCCAGGTGGCGGAGGCGGTTCTGAGTTCATAATATTGTAGGTGATAGTGACTACCGTATCACCAGCAAACGGTTTCTGGCCGGTAAGCATTTCATAAAGCAGCACACCGAGCGAAAAAATGTCAGAGCGGCCGTCAATATTCCTGCCGGAAACCTGCTCTGGAGACATATAGCTTGGAGTGCCAAAGACCTGTCCGTTGGCTGTGATAGATGGTTCTGACATTATTCTGGCGATGCCAAAATCAGTCAGCTTAACGTGCCCGCCAGGTAATATCTGAACATTTTCAGGCTTAACATCCCGGTGGACTATATTATTCTGATGTGCCAGTGCCAGTGCTTCACAAAGCTGTAATGTAATGTCTACAGCATCCTTAACAGGTAGAGCGCCACGAGCTTTGATAGTGTCTCGAAGAGTCTGACCTCCCAGAAACTCCATTGCGATGAAGAACCGGTCACCTTCCTGACCTATTTCGTAGACTGTCACGATATTCGGGTGTTCCAGACGTGCAGCAGCCTTGCCTTCGCGCATAAAACGCTCGATACGTTCGCGTTTTTGTGCGCCATCGATGTTGGGAGGAAAGTACAACTCTTTGAGCGCGACGCGTCGGCCCAGCGTTGGGTCAGTCGCCTCGTAGACGATGTCGTTGCTCCTCGCAATCTCTCGTATTATCTGGTATTTTCCAAGAGTGTTGGTTGATTCCACAGGTTATCTAAAAAATCCAAAAAACCGTTTCTTTGGTGTATCGGGTTTAGGGTCAGTGTCGTAAATCTCTTCAGATTCAGCAGCCTCATCTTTCACAATATCTTTTATTACTACGATCATCGCAGTGATATTGTCATTCCCACCGCGTTCGTTGGCTGCGTCTATCAGATCCATTGCAGCCTGTGACGGAGCATTGCCAGCTACAATGTCGCGAATATCAGTTTCGGATAAACTGCCAGAGAGTCCATCAGAACATAAAACAATTGTATCACCTGGTTGAATCTCCTCTGCAAATACATCCGGTTCTACTACGGGAAGATTGCCAAGAGACCGGGTTATTACATTCCTGAATGGTGACAACCGTGCTTCTTCTTCAGTCATGACGCCCCGGCGGACCTGTTCAGCTATCCATGAGTGGTCTTCTGTGATCTGTCTGATGTCTCGACCGCGTATCAAGTAAGCTCTGCTGTCTCCAACCTGTACGAAATATGCTGTGTCAGCCCTGATAACGACCGCTGTCAGCGTAGTTCCCATACCTGAGCGTTCGACGATCATTTGAGCTGCGTCATAAATTAGCTTGTTGGCATCGAACACCGCACGGGTCAAGCTGCCTACTACATCAGGTGAGGAATCTTCATAATATACCTTAATCACCCGCTTGAGTGCCATCTCACTGGCTATCTGTCCGGCTGCATGACCACCCATACCATCTGCAACAGCATAGAACAGGCCTTTATTTGCAAGGATATCTGGATCTTCAGGCTCGAAAAAGTCGAATTTATCCTCATTGTTTTCCCGCACACAGCCAAGGTCGGTGCGAGCAGCCATTTTTATAACAGGATGGATATGTTTGGCTCGAGTAGCGAGCTTTTCCCATTCCTGAGAAAGCTCAGAAGGTTGAAGCTCAGCCGTTGTTTCTATGTCATCGCCTGTTACAACAGGTGTTGTTTCGTTTTCCTGGTTCATAATCCAGCCTTTCGTTTACATGGAGCCCATTTTAACTACGCGAGTCCTGGTCAAACGGTCGTGAAGCATTCTGCCCTGGCTATCCCATATAGCGCAGAAAATCCCAACTATTGAAACAATAGCTGGTATCAAGGACATTAGTCTGAGAATGGCAGCACGATAGTCCAGAGCTTCGCCATTGTAGCGAACAACGCCTATATCAAGAGAAGCCATTCCAGGAGTCTGTCCATTTTCTGCAAGACTGTGCACAAAATAGATAATCGTACCACCAGTAAATATGCTCCAGAATAAAACACGCGCCCAAGGCAATTCACCAGCACCAAGTGGCACTGTAGGATCACCGAACAAAAGCCAGAATGCCATCCAGAGTATAGTCAAAGCGCATCCGAGAATCAGAATGTCGATACCTGCTGCTATGGTTCTAATAAAAAATCCAGCAGGCTCCAATTGTGCAGGGACGACTACAGGAACATCTCTCAGGAGTTCATCTTCACTCGGGCGGTCGGCACATTCGTGACAGAATGAATCACCATCAATGAACTCCTCACATGCCTCGCATAACTCCAGACCACAGGCGCGGCAAGTACTGACTGCAAAACGCCACGGATGGTTGGCACATACCTGTTCATTGACAACTAACCTGGATTGCAGTCCCCAACCGCACACTATGCACTTTTCAGCGTCTGGCTCGTTCTCGGCGCCGCATTTTGAGCATTTCATATTCTGCATTCTGTTCCTTAGACAGTGAATCTGAATGACACCTGAGCAAATGTTACCATATCGCCGTCGTTTAACTGGCGAGGTTGGTTTGGTTCCAGCTTTTCTCCATTAACAAATGTTCCATTGGTACTCCCGATATCGGTCAGCGTAAACGTTCCATCTTCTGCTGTTATCACAGCATGGCTGCCGGAGACATATGGATCTGCAATAGCTATTTTATTAGTCGGTCTTCTGCCAATAGTATTCTCGCCAGGATGGATTTGAATAACATCTCCACCAGCCTCAGGTATGAGTCTGGCCAGTGAAGGTTCTTCTTCGTGTATCTCGACAGGCTGAACCGGTTCTTCAAGAGATTGTTCGGGTGTTGCAATAAACTCCGATTCAATATCCTGGCCGATTGACATTTCTACCTCTACAGATTCTTCAGCAGCACTCTCCTGAACCTGTTCCATTTCAACAGGCGGATTCATCGGTTCTTCTGCAGCTTGCTCTACGGCAATCGATTCTTCAGAATATTCTTCTAACTCTTCAGCTTCTTCGACTTCCCTTGCTGATTCGGCTGAAGCGATTGCCTGGTCACTAGCCGGAGCTTCAAACCTGAGCACTGTCGACCCGAACCGAATCTCCATCCCTGAAGTCACTTCCACTGGCTGGCCTGGTTCAACCTTCTTATCACCTGCATAAGTCCCGTTGGTACTGCCAATGTCTTCCAATAAGTACTTACCATCTGCGACAGTAATCTTTGCATGCCTGCGGGAGACTGTAGGATGCATAACAAGAACATCGGTATTCTCTCTGCCTATCGTGTTTTCTCCCGGATTCAGAGTAAATTCACGTCCGCCGGTTGGTTCAATAAGCTTGGGCAAGGCCGGAGCAGGCTCAGGTGATTCTACAATCTCTTCAGGTGCTGATGAAAGCAGAAAACCACAATCAGAACAGTACTGCTCTCCTGCTGGTGTGGTAGTCTTGCAAATCGGACAGGTAACGCTAACGGCCATTTGAGTGGCTTCCACACCCGGAGCAGGCATCATCTGCGTTGCATTATCGTTTGCGAGTTGAGTTTTTTCGATATCGTTCATGATTATCTCCATAGAACCGGTTACGCTCAGTAAGCCGATATTCTATTTAGCTCCTTTGCCTCTGTCGAGATTGTAGATGGTGCCGACAAGCGTCTTTTCAACACCAGCGCCCTGCTTGATGTTGTCGATAGCCTGCTGAATCTCCTGTGCCTGCAGTGTTTTGCCTTGCTGGACAAGGATAGACATTGTCCTTTCGAGCTCCTGGACTGCTGCGGCTGGTGAAATCTGCTGGGTGCGCATTCCCATAACTGTCCGCTCGAGATTTCTGGACGCAAGCGCAACTTCTATCTCCCGCTGAACCTGCTGGTTGACGTTTGCAGCAACCAGAGCTTCATCTGGTGTGAACTCAAGGACTACATCCTCTGTAAGCCGTTCAGCCCGGCCTGTAACTGAATCATCGTAAGTAACCTCAACCCTGGCAACCCGATAAGTGCCTGCAGGTCTGGGGCCAAACTCAAGTTCAACGAGCGCGCTCTCAGCGCTGCCTCTTTCAACGTCCGGCAGAGTAGTCTCAGCAGTTCGATTGCCGAATGTAGGCAAGTGACCATAAATCTGTCTGACCTGAACCCATCTGGAAAGGTTGATTCTCAGCTTTAGGTTGCGGGCAACCACCGTCATCAGAGTCTCAAGTTCTTTTCGGAAGACCTCAGGGATTAAATCAGGCCGGGTGATGTAGTAATAATTACCTCCAGCCTTTCGCGCGATTCCTGCCAGAAGTTCTTCATTGTATTCGTTGCCGAAACCGAGTGCTGTGATTGTTATACCTCGGCTTTTTTGCTCACCGACAAGCCCTACGATGGAACTGAAGTCTTTGATACCGGCAGTTGGGTCACCATCAGTGAAAAGCAAAGCACGGTTAACGTAATTGCCGGAATAAACGCTTGCTATCTGGCTTGCACCGGCAGCGATGCCGTCGAAAAGGTTGGTGGTATTTCCTACATCAAGCCTGTTGATATGTTCCTTGATGAGCGCCTTGTTAATTACCTTTCGAGCAGGCATTATAACCTCTACACGCTCTTCAAATGCAACGATGGAAAGAACATCGTTTGGTTCCAACAGGTCTACAACGTAACCACAGGCACGTTTTACATATTCAAGAGGCTCGCCTTCCATCGAACCGCTGCGGTCGATGATAAGACACAGATTGAGCGGCATCCTTGCGCCACCCATCACATTACTTGCCATAAGACTGACAAGCAGATGCTCTCGCGATGCGCGAGTGGAAAGCGCATACTTATTACCTGGAATGCACTGGAGAGTGATACCCTTTTGCGGTGGGCCTACCATCTGAGTTCTGGCAGGATCGAAACCTCCAGGACCAGTCATCTGCGTTTTATATGGGTCCTGCTGCCCAAAATTGCCTACCTGTGTGCGGTTGTTGTCGAACGGCGGAATCATTTGTGTGCTATCCATATAATGCCCTCATCATTGTTGGTTGCAGGTCTTGATAGACTTGTATTAATGCTATTTTAGGAATAAAACTACGCTTCAAACCTAAACTTCGTGCTTCCTATCTGCACGGTATCACCGGTTTGCAGTATATGCTGGGTGATACGGTTGTTATTGACATGAGTGCCGTTGGCGCTGCCCATATCGTAAATAACGAACTGGCCACCTTCGTTTACGATTCTTGCATGTTGCCTGGATACCGTATTATCGCTGCTTAACGATATAGTCCTATCCGACTGTCGGCCAATGGTTGTTTCCCCAACGAGTATCAGATTGAATACCTGATTTGCAAACGGTCCTGATATTGCAGTAAGTCTTGGTCCAGAACCTGCCTGTGTGCCTGCATTCAGCCCAACGGTCGGTTCCGAAATTGGTTGTGCAGCCTGCGTAGCTACAGTAGCCTGCATTGTTTGTTCTGCAGCAGTGTTGTTAGGCTGCATAGGCGGCGGGCTGCCGTTAACTGAACAAGAGCAGTTACCTGAAGCATCTTTAATGCTTCCACAGAACGGGCAGATGTGCTGAGATGTTGGAATTCCCGATCCTGCTGTGCCGTAAAGGTCGTTCGACCTTGGGATTACTGACCGTGTTGCTTTATCTCGGAACAGCAGCTTTGTCATGCCTATCTGGATAATATCCCCATCCTTCAGCGTGTGCTGTTTGACCTTCTGCCCGTTGACAGATGTTCCGGCAAGCGTATTCAGGTCATGTAAAACATGCCTGTAGGGGTCTGCTTTTATCAGGAAATGCCTTGGTTCAACATCCGGGTCGCCGAAGATCGGTATATCAACCAATTCATCCCTGCCGACAACAGTTTCAGGCTTATACACCAGGAATTCCTTACCTTCATTACGGCCTTTCAGATGAACAATAGAAGCCCGCTTGGTCACTTCTTCTATGAAACCGATGAATAGTCCTGCGGAACCTGCAGTAATCATGAAACCAATCATTCTCAATAATTGCAAAGGAACGCTAAATATCCATAGGATTTGAAAAACAAACCCACCTACTGCACCACCGATGAATCCTCCGACAGCACCGTTGATCATTTTCTTGGTAGACTCGGTTGAAAGTCCTTGTGCCAGACCTGTAAAAAGCCCAATTAGCGCCCAGCCTGCTGTGCGGCCTATTAAGACAATAATAAAAGTCAAAGTATTTGGTGGGGCATCAGGATCATAACCTGAAAGCTTCAAAAGCGGTATATAGATCAACTGGTTGCCGAGAGAAAGCCCTAATGCACCGCCGACAGCGCCAACAGCAAGTCCAATAAATATGCTCTTGTACGCATCTTTCCGAGACACGCCGGACAATGCTTCGGCAAGCCCCAGCCCAAGGCCAAGAAACATGCCAAAAATCCCGCCGAGCGTTATCATCTGTGGGTATGTTAAGTCTCTATTACTCATATCACCGGATGGTGTAAGTGCCTCGATTGGTTCTACGATTATCCAGGCAATCAATCCACCCAGTGCAGCGAGTATAAGATATCGAGCAATTCTTGCCAATAGTTAGTCTCCAACTGACAGTTATCAGACTTCGAATCTGAACTTGGTACTTCCTATCTGTATTTCATCACCAGGCTGCAACTGATGCCTTCCGGTGATGCGCATTCCATTGACATAAGTTCCGTTTGAACTGCCTTCATCGGTGATTGTAAATGAACCGTTTTCCTTTGCAATTCTTGCATGTCTACGGGAAGCAGTATTGTCCTCTGGTAAAGCTATCTCATTGTCTGGGTCACGCCCTACAATAATGCTGTCACCAGATATCTCGAATATTCTGCTGGAATATTGACCTTGAGTGCCTATCAACCTGGGTATTCCGATGGTGCCAGATGCAGGTGTGGCGGAAGATTGTGCATCTACACTGCAGGCACAATTGCCGGTTACAGGGTCTTTTCTCTGACCGCAGAACTGGCAGATATTTGGATCTATATGCTGTTGAGGTTCTGCTGCAGGGACAGTTCCGGCATCAGCAGTATCTTGTGGGAATTGCACTCCCAGCTTCCTCAGGCTGCTTTCAAAGCTGCCGCCTTTGGCTTTGATGATAACATAACCGATGAATCCTATCATCCCGATGATAGCAAGACCCATAATATACTGCAGCCAGGCAAATGATGGTTGATCATCCTTTTTTGCTTTCGTAGGAGCAGGTTCGCCGTCCTCACTTACCGCAGCAGAATCGCTTGAAGCCATAGCAGTCTTTACCTTTACAGTTCGGACTTTACCTGCTACTGGAACTTCCTCGACATAAATAGGCTCATCTCGTTCAGTCGGGATTTCAAGGTCAACCGTCATCCTTCGAGTTCCGTTGTATTGAACTTCGACACTGACAGCGCCGGCGGCAATATCATGAAACTCTGCGACTCCTTCTGACAGTGGGTCCACAAGAACCGTAAAAACATCCGAGTTGGCATCGGTCAGCGTTACGACAGCAGACTCTAATCTCTCGTTTTCTTTGCCACTGGTTGGTTTTAGGACAACCTGAACAGTGCGGACGAGGTCGAAATCGGTATCTTTTAACTTGAGGTCTTTCTTATCCTGTAGATTCTCCAGATTTTTGGCTGCTACATTGCCGGTTTTCGGGTTGTAAATCTTCAATGTGCCCTTTGGGAGCTTGCCTTCGACAGCGGTGAGTGCCAGATCGATGTTTGTATCGGCTCCGGCAGCGTGGACAGGGGCATTTAGCTTGATTTTGCCTGCTTCATCTTCCAATTCAAGCCAGTAGATGTAACTGCCTTTCTCCGGGAATGTAACTTCAATGGTAGGATCAGCAATTAATGCGGTTGTCAGAAAGGAGAATGCAATTACAATCAGAACGGCTACTGCTTTTTGTCTCATATACTCATCCTTTATCATTCGTTATCAGCTCCAACTTCCGCAAGTGCTCTTGGGAGCAGCGGCAGAAGGTCAGTGGCCGAAACACCGGCGTCACCTATCTTATCCTCTGTTAATTCACCAGCCCTGCCGTGTAAATAGACACCACAGATTGCAGCATCTAATGGTTCCAGCCCCTGGGCGAGGAGTCCGACGATTGCACCAGTAAGTATATCACCAGTTCCCCCGGAAGCCAGCGCAACACTGCCGGTAGAATTGATCCATGCTTCACCGGAAGGAGATGCAATCACGGTTGAAGCACCTTTGAGCACCATAGTAACGCCAAATCTTTCAGCCGCATCCTGAGCAGCCTTCAGTCTGTTAGACTGTATGGCTTCTACTGGGGTTCCTGTGAGGCGAGACATCTCACCAGGATGAGGAGTTAGGATGGCAGGTGATTTGAGCCTGCTTAGTACGGTTGTATCCTCTGCGATGGCATTCAAACCGTCTGCATCGATAACCATCGGTTTGTCGATTTGTGGAAGCAGTTCATGAATAAAAGCGATTGTCTCAGGATTCTTTCCAATCCCAGGGCCGATGGCGACAGCATCACATCTGTCAATCAGTTCCAGTGCTTTATCAACTGCAGAACGAGAAAATGATCGGTCTGGGGTTTCAGGAAGTGGAACAGTCATCGCTTCAGTTACTTTTACCTCAAGAATGTCGTTCAGACTCTCGGGTACGGCCAGTGTGACTAGTCCAGTTCCGATGCGGACGGCAGACATTGCAGACATTGCCGCAGCACCGGTCATACCAACAGAACCAGCAATGACTGCAGCGTGCCCAAATGTGCCTTTATGAGCGTCAGGCGGCCTTGCGGGCAGCCGCAGGAATACATCCTCTTCTTCTGTGTAGAATGTTGAGATATCAGATGATTCTATAGCTGCTTCTGGAATGCCTATCTCGGCGACCATTATCTCTCCAGCACATTCAGCTCCTGGATAAGTAGCAAGACCGATTTTAGGCAGGCCAAAGGTTATGGTAGCGTTGGCCTGGACGCATCGCCCGCATATCTGGCCTGTATCTGCATCAAGCCCTGACGGCAGATCGACGGCTACAATAGGCCTGCCGGAGTCGTTGATGGCGTCTATGACCTCACCAGGAAGACCTGTAATCTCTCCTTTTATACCTGTGCCGAACAGTGCGTCTACAATGATGTCGCACTGAGAAAGCGCTAATCTGAGAGATTCTGCATCTGTAATTGGATTGATTGTGATACCGGTCTTGAGGATAATTTCGTAATTGACCCGCGCATCGCCTTTTATATCTTCAGCATTTCCTGCGAGGAAGACTATTACCTCTGCGCCGACTTCATGAAGATGCCTTGTAACGACAAAACCGTCTCCGCCATTGTTGCCGCGGCCGCAAACTATTCCGACACGATAACCTCCGACTTCCATGAGGACATCGTAAACGAAATCGAACGTCCTGAGGCCGGCATTTTCCATCAAGATGATACTCGGGACACCGAACTCGGCAGTGGCTCGCCTGTCTAACTCTCTCATTTGTGCTGCGGTTGCAATTCTCATAGCAATGATTCCAACCTCTGGTGCCTTACACCACGACGGTTTTCAAGACCGCTCTCATTTGTGCTGTAGTTGCAGTCTTATATTAATTATGGCTTTCGAGAGTGATGTGCAACTATCCTCTATCAAGAGGCAATATGCAGTATGAATATTTATTCGTCACAGGCCATCAACAGCGCTGTTGCCGTGGCGTAATATTTGGAATGTGACATAGTAATCATAACCAGGCAGCCTTCAGTCAAACGTTGTGCCAGACCGGATAATCGGACTTCAGGTTTGCCCTGCGATCCATTGATTATCTCGACATCCTGCCAGGATAATGATCTTCCTATTGCTTTTCCCACAGCCTCTTTTGCTGCGAATCGAGCCGCAAAATGCGGATAACAATCCTTTCTTGCTTTGCAGTAGTCGATTTCAACAGGTGTGAACACTCGCTTCGCAAAGCGAGGCGTATTATCTATCACCCATGCGATTCTGTCTATTTCTATAATGTCGGTTCCAATACCAATAACTTGCATAGTGTTTGTTATATATACGCCAAAAGACAGGTTTTTTCCTGCTTTTAAGTTATGTATACTGAGGTATTATGTCCCTGTTTATTATAGAACAAGTATTGCCACTATTTCTCTTGAGTTATTGGTTTTAATTTTAGGATGCATCTATAGTATTTGTATCTCCAAAACCAAATTGTGCACCAACCGCAGGAATTACCTGTTTTGTATACCCGATATTATTTATTCTTGGTTCAAATACCTGGCTGCATAATAATCAAATTAGCTTAGCTTTATTGAAATCAGTAGCAGGATTCTGCTAACATTCCCTACAGGTAAATAACAGGCAGGCACAACTGTCTGATATAACCAATCATTTATACAACTTAATAACAGGAGCTGGAAATGAGTTTTATTTCGATGTTGAAGAAGGGTGCCTGCGTATTTACAGATCACCCAGCTCTGATAGGATGGTATGTTCAAAATCGATTGCGTAACACTACCTTGAAATTTGAGCAAGGCCATTTGGCTGGTCTAAGCCTGTTTGCCCGTGGTGTTACGTTTAGAATAACCTCTGCGTGTAATCTTCGGTGTAAAATGTGCAGGTTCGTTGAAAGTGGAGAAGTGTTCGGTAATCCCAACGATACTCTGCCTCTTGATTTGTGGTTATCAATTGTTGACGACCTTGCTAAATATAGACCTTATATCAGCATAACTGGTGGCGAGCCAACACTTTATCCTCATTTGGAAGAAATCCTCGCACGAATCAGAAAATATGATATGCGAAGCACCTTAACAACAAATGGTACCATGTTGGTCAAGTGTGGAGAAGCACTTGTGGAAAATGCACCCGATATGATGATTATATCGCTGGATGGATCTGCAGAGGTGCATAATGAAGTCCGTGGACAGCCTCGAGTATTCGAAAAAGTGGCAGAAGGATTGTCGTTCATACGGGAACTGAAGACAAAGAGAAGCCAGAATTACCCAATACTGATTATCAATTCCTCCATAACAGCCTATAACTACAAAAATGCTGAGATGATGATCGATATAGCTAAAGAGCTAGGTGTTGATGCTTTGAACTACCAGTTTCAATGGTCGCTTACACCCAAAATGGTAGACGCACATAACAAGCTGCATGGGGATTTCCACCCACTATCAGGCGAACAACTGGGTGCTGCAGATCCTCTTTCTGTAGACATAGATGAAGTTGTGGCTGTTGTTAAACGGATCAGGAAGCGAGCATCCTCATGGGAAGAAGGCATTGTCATCACATTCCATCCTGAACTGAATAATGATGAAGTTCGCCGGTGGTTTGAAGATCCGCATAACTGGGTTCAGAGAAAAGGGGCAGCATGTGCTTGGTTGAATACGGAGATACTTCCAAATGGGAATGTGGAACCATGCTTTGGTTTTGTCTGCGGCAATGTGAAGGAACAGCCCTTTTCGAAAATCTGGAATTCGTCAACATATCGCAAATACAGAAGAAGACTGGCTAATGCAGGTGATTTCCCAGTGTGTGTAAGGTGCTGCTCATACTTTCGAAGAGATTGATACAGAGATATATTTTACTTACAGGGTATATTTTGTGAATTGAGTAGTTGAACTTCACTGTTTAACCGGGTAGAATAGAGTCAGGCTCCAATCATATTGTTATTTAGGGAGGAGCGCCTCTTAATGACTAGTCGTGAGATTGTACGGCGAAACATTACCTTCGATAATCCACCAAGGATTGCCATCAAATTCGACGTCTTTGGGTTCAACGACTGCTACGATATCTGGCTAAAGGAAGTCACAGGCTATTATCAATTAGGCGGCGGCACGGATGAATGGGGCTGCGTCTGGAGCCAGACTGAAATGCAGAATACTGGACAAGTAACCCATCATCCGCTTGCAAGTTGGGATGAATTTCCTGATTACAAGTTTCCTGACCCCGAAGCAGATGGAAAATATTCCAGCTTCATGAGCGACCTTGCTGGGGCAGGGGATAAATTCGTAATGTATTGCGCCGGATTGGGACTGTTCGAACGTTTTCACACGCTGCGCGGCTTCGAAAATGCCCTCATGGACCTTTATATGGAACCAGAAAAAACCCACCAACTGCTTGATGGTATTTTAGACTTCCATATGAGAGCGATTACCAAGATGCACAAGCTTGGCGGCGGTAGAATAGACGCTGCAGCAATCTCTGATGACTGGGGAACTGAAGTTGCGACCATCATCAGCCCGGACAAGTTCAGAGAGTTCTTCAAACCACGCTACATAAAACTATTCAAGCATATTCATGACCTTGGAATGCACACATGGATGCATTCATGCGGAAAAATCAACGATGTGTTGGATGATTTGATTGATGCAGGACTGGAGGTTGTGAACACGCAGCAGCCGAAGTCTGTTGGTATCGATGAATTCGGGCAGCGCTTCGCAGGTAGGATTTGCATAGAGACAATCGTTGATACACAGTTGACCTATCCGCATGGGACACTGGATGAAATCCGTGCTGAAGCCAGAGAACTGGTCGAAAAGTGGAATACGCCGCGCGGTGGATTCATTGCCAGCGATTATGGCGATGCTCAGGCCATTGGAACAACCATAGAGCGCCGCAAAGCGGCTTTCGAGGTCTTTGCAGAGCTTGCTGGTATAGAAATGCCGGTTTAGTTGTTGAGTAAAGCGAGAATCAATCTAAAAGGGTAAGGCTATGGACATTAAGGAAGCAATTTATACACGCCGTTCGGTCAGGCAATATCAGAATAAGCAGGTAGATAGAGGTTTGATAGAACAAATCCTAGATGCTGCTGTCCAGGCACCCAGTGCGATGAATACACAGCCTTGGGTTTTCGGAGTAATACAGGATGCAAGCCTGTTGAGAGAAATCTCAAATAAATCCAAGGTAACGATGCTGGAGATAATAGGTCAGGGGCCAGAGCTTGAAAGATACCGTGAGACATTAAGTGACCCTGCTTTTAATATCTTTTATAATGCACCTTCGTTGATTCTGATTATGTCTAAGCCTGGTATAAGTCCGATGCCTGAGGTAGATTGCGTTCTTGCTGCAGAAAACCTGATGCTGACGGCTAGAAGTCTGGGTTTAGGAACTTGTTGGATGGGGTTTGCCACTCCATATCTTAATACTCCTGATGGCAAAAAGATGCTTGGAATCCCGGATGAGTATTCGGTAATCGCACCGTTGATAATAGGTTATCCCGCGCAGGAATTTGAGGAGATCGAAAAGAATCCGCCAGAGATATTATTCTGGAAATAACTCTGGCGAGAAACCAACGAGCTACACAGGTACCGATTGTGTAGTTCCAGATAATGCAGGATTTCCCCCGGGTTTCCTGCATTATCTTTTTTTTTAGATGATACCAGTGATAAACAACTCCAGGCTTTATTTGGATACGGTAATCAACCCTTTGCTGTCTAGAATGTATACTTGAGTCGATAACATACACGACCGTCCTGCTGTGATAATTGGTACCTCACCTAGAACAGCCAAATAACCACTTTTTGGCAGCGAGACCAAGGCCTGATAGCCTCCATCTATAGGGTCTGTAGGCATTGCTTCCCACTTGCTTTTTCGAAAGTCTTGAGTATCGGACTTTACAGTCCAAACTGTAGCTGATCTGGATGCAGAATCTGTCTTTATGGTCAAGAGAAGTCCGTCTTCTTTCAGCTTGGAGTCCCATGTTAGTTTTGGAAGCTCAGATTTGGAGGCAATGGTACGTGTAAAAGCCGTTAGCGCAGTCAATACGCGGATAGGATCAGACAAGTCATGCCCGCAGTTTGGAACATACAGCACATGTTTTGTCCCAATGAGGTCGTCCCAATAGATATTGAGCGAGTCTTGAGTCCAGTAAGGGTCGTTTGTGCCATTGATAATCAACTTAGGCATTTTTATTCGGCTGCGGTAAGACCAGGGGTCTACTATACCGGCAAGGTATTTGCCTTTTTCTGTCTGTAAAGCTTCCTGGATGCCAAGATTAGTGTAGTCATCGATCATACTGCTGTATTTTCCCCAGCATTCTACTTGATGAGCCATTTGACGAGACAGATTGAGATTATCATAGACCATAGGAGCAATGCCTTTGACTCGGACTGGATCTGCTGCAGCCGTAAGCCAGGTTGTCCAGCCTCTTTTAGATGCCCCAGACACTACAAACCCTTTAATCTCCTGTTTTAAATCTTGCCTGGAAAATGCTTGTATTGCGTCCATTGCTCTGACTGCGCTTTTTGTCATTGGGAAAAGTAATGGCCAGGTGTCGTCACCTGTTTCCATAGCCTTAATGAATGTATGAGCAATCAATGCATCTTCCCGTTTGCCATCAAACAATGGCTGGTTTGGAATGCCATAAAGAATCGTAATAGGGCAACCTGTTTCTGAAGCGATAATAGAAGCAGCTTTCGATTCCCAGTCTCCAACTTTGCCAAACGTTATGAATAATAAAGCAGTATCAGGATAATCACATTTAGCTGGTTTGACGATTTCGATATCATGAGTCCAGGTGATGTTCTGCCACGTTTGACTGGTCATCTTGAGTATGTAACGGGTTTGGTTGGATTCTTCTATCTGAGAGACTTTTTCCCATTTGTACGATGTATCTGGGATTTTAATGTATGAGAGCAAATCTCCAGCATAAGCAGATACCGAGAGGGCTGACAAAATAACAAAAAGAACAACATAAACTCGAAGCTGATTCATTGCAACACATCTCTCCTTTGGCGACATTAACAATTAACCAGTGACGAAGACCAACAACACAAGTTGCCTGAAGACAGACCGATTGTATAAAGGCGGATTACTTCTTCTTACGATGCAATATCGCGGCGAATGTTCGTTTGCGGAGGGTGATTAAGATGTGATAAGATTAGAAACTGGCAAAGTACTTCTAGATTTTTCGTCATCGATTATTATAGGACCATTGGAGATGGCCGGCGCATATATTACTGCTGCCGGCCTGATGACATAATGAGAGTAATCCGGATATTAACGCTTCTGATTGCAGTTGTATTCATTGCTGGCTGTGCAAAGGATAGTCAACGCATTGAAAGTGCATCATCTTCCCAACAGCCAGAAGTGAATACTACTATCCAACGTGAACAGCAAGGCAGTAAGAAGTCTAATGGACCATCTCAGCCTCAGACTAACGAACCAACAAAGAAACAAGATGCTGATGGATCACAGAAATCTCCAGATCTGGAGTTAAAGATTCATGGCCAGAAAGTCAATTTAACATGGCAGGATGGCGGGAAACCTAAAATGCGTGTTAAAGCAGATAAACTGGTTGGCAATACCGTTGCTGGTAGTGCATCACTTGAAAAGGTAGACGCTGAGCTGTACGAAGATGGTAAACTTGTGGCACGGTTATCAGCCCCATTGATTCAAGCTGACGAAAAGACAAGAATAGTCATTGCAACAGGAGGTGTTACAATTACATCAGCCGATCCTGCAAGCAGTATTAAGACAATAAAAGCTAAATGGATCAAATGGTATTCTCGTGATAATAAAATCATAGGCAATGGCGGAATTACAGCCGTTGGGCCTGTTGCATCAATAAATGCTGCCGAATTCATCGCTGATACTCGTATGAAGACTGTAAGGTTCAATGCAAATCCTGCTGAGGCACGAGCAGAGGTTGGAGAGCGCTGAAGGTAAATGTAATGATTAGCAGATTAACCGTAACTTTATTAGTATTGATAGTCCTGGCTGTGCCAGCACTTGCACAGAAACAGGAGATTGGATCTGTTGTTATAGAACGGTTCCAGACTTTTGAGATGACGGATGATACTGTTATCGTATCAGGTCCCAGAGTATATGTCAGGACCAAGGATGGCAAATTCGAGGCTAAGGCGGCCAGGATTACAATCAGATTCGATCCATCGAGTGTAAAAGGTGGGGTTAACGCGCTCAAAAGTGCTTCTTTGGAAGGTGATGTGTGGCTTCTGACCAAACCTGAACCAGGGCGCTCGACTGAAGCCAGGTCAGAAAGAGCAGATGTTGATTGGGCAGGTGCAAAACAGGCTGTCCTTAAAGGGAATGTAGAGGTAAAAACTGTCGATCCAACTAAGTTTCAAGGTCCGCTTACACTGGTAGCTGACAAAGCGACTATCAGCCTTAAACCTTACGGTGAGCTTAAAAACGGAGAAAGCAGGATTAAAATCGAAAGCGACCCGGAGAAGAGCCGGTTAGAGTTTACTCCACTACCAGCAGAAACATCGGAGAAGGATAGTAGTGCGAATCAAGACTGAGAACCTGGTCAAAATATATAAAGGTCGGCGAGTAGTAGATGGCGTCAGTCTGGAGGTTGAACGCGGCGAAATTGTCGGGTTGCTCGGGCCAAATGGTGCCGGAAAGACTACTTCTTTCTATATGGTAGTTGGTCTCGTCAGACCAAATGGAGGCAAGGTTTATCTAGATAACCGTGATATCACCCGATTTCCCATGTACTACCGTGCAAGGCTGGGCATAGGGTATCTGGCACAGGAACCGTCTGTTTTCAGAAAGCTGACAGTGCAGGAGAATATTCTTCTGGTGCTTGAGATGTGCGGACTCAGCAAGAAAGAGCGATTGAAAAAGTGTGACGAGCTTCTGGATGAGTTAGGTCTGACTAAACTCAAACATGAGAAAGGAATGGTGCTCTCAGGTGGAGAGCGCAGGCGGACAGAGATTGCACGTGCTCTTGCCAACAATCCTGCATTCATTTTACTCGATGAACCTTTTACTGGAGTCGACCCGATAGCCATCGAGGATATCCAAACAACGATTGCCAGACTCCGAAAAGATAAAAACATCGGTATTATCATCACTGACCACAATGTTCGTGCGACTTTGTCCATCACTGACCGGGCTTACATTATTTCGGATGGTAAAATCGCCACATCCGGTAATGCAGAAGACCTGCCGAACGACCCAATAGCCCGAAAGTATTATCTGGGCGAACGGTTCGAGATGTGAGGCTGCGTGGATGAAAATCCTGGACAAGTTTCTTGGAAAAGAGCTTATTGGCCCGTTTTTATTTGGCGTTGCGGCATTCACTTCGATATTTTTCGCCGGTCAGTATCTTCTAAAACTCACAAGCCAGGTGTTGCAAGGCACTCCAGTCTTGACTGCAGCGGTGATGCTTGTGCTGTATCTGCCTTCAGTGGTCGTTTACACGCTGCCGATGTCTGCGCTGCTTGCAGTCCTGATTGCTTTCAGCAAACTGTCTGGAGATAGTGAGATTGTGGCTATGTATGCAAGCGGCGTGAGCCTCTATCGCGCTATAGTCCCTGTGTTAGTCCTGGGATTGATAGTCACATTTATGGGATTTGTGCTTAGTGAAGTAGTTGTACCCGCAGCAGCCAGAAAAACTCAGGCAATACAAGCCCATATTCTCAAAGAGGAAATTTCTACAGATAAGCCCTTCGTGGTGATTGATAAAGATACTAATTCCACCATATACGTTCGGGGCGGATTCAGTGCCAGGACAAAGGTCATGAAGGACGTTACCATTACGCGCTATAATGATAATGAACCAGCCATGCTGTTTCAGGCGCGTGAGGCCCGGTGGCAAGGCGAGAATAAGTGGGGAATGAACTCGTGGGGGCTGTACGATGGGAAAATGTATGCTCTTGGAGATGACCCGCAATCATCGCTGTCGCTTACGTTCGAAGGGCTTTCTTCTGAACCGATCGAGATCAAAAAATCGCCAAACGATATAGTCCTGCATCAGCGCAAGCCTGAGGATATGACTTATAGAGAGCTGCGGAGCCATATAAAGGCTCTTGGAAATGGTGGAGTAAGACCAGAGGAGCTTCTGGAGCTAGAAGTCGAATTATATAATAAGTTTGCAATACCGCTTGCAGCACTCGTTTTTGCGCTGATAGGTGCACCGCTTGCTGTAAAGCCTGCCAGAGCAAGTACCAGCCTGGGACTTGGCTTGAGTATACTCATTATCTTTGCTTACTGGTTTACGTGGCACTTTACCACGGCACTTGCTATTCAAGGTGGAATATCTCCATTTGCTGGAGCATTTATGGCTGATGTGTTTGGTCTGATGCTGGCAGGGATATTGCTATCTAGAACAGCGAAGTGATAATCTACCTGTTGGCTATGTATAGCAGTTGTTATTTCGGCTTCCGGAGGTAGCCAAAGTGACTTACACGGTTCTTTTTATAATCACACTGATTGTTGTATCGGGAGCGATTGCCTATTTAGGTGATCTGCTTGGGCGTAGATTAGGCAAGCGGCGTCTAACGCTGTTTGGGCTTCGTCCAAGGCACACCGCAATTGTCGTTACTACAATCACCGGTATGCTGATTGCCGGAGTCGTGTTTGCCACGCTTATTACCGTAAGTGCCAGCCTTAGAGAAGTTTTGCTAAGAGGCGAGAGACTGATTAATGATATTGAGATTTATCAGTCAAAGAACACGGAACTTTCAGAAAAGAACAAATTGCTGGCAGAGGGAAACAAATCACTCCAAACAAGAAATAAATCTTTATTAAGCACCCGGTCAAAACTCGCACTGGAAGTCGAAAAAAAAGCTGATGAGGTAGATCAGGCAATACGTGCAAGGGATGAGGCAAGAAAGCGTGTAGACGAACTGCAAAGTGATATTCGGAAGAGCCAGATTGAACTGGAAAGACTCAGACAAAGCGGAAAAGCTACTGAAGAAAACCTGAGCAGAATGACTGCTAGTCTTGAAGATAAGAAAGCGGAGTTAAAAGTTGTCCGGCTGGATCTGGAAGCAAAAGAGAAAGACCTATCAGTAAAACTGCAGGAATTGGTTGCAAAGGATATAGAGCTGAACAAGATGGATCTGATGCTCAAGGAAAAGGAAAGGAGCATCAAAGACGCTGAGACAACAATTGCCAGACACGAAAATACTATAGAGACCCAAAAAGAACAGCTTATGGAAGCTGTCCAGTTTCGAGATACATATTTTACTGGAGATGTAGTGTTGTCGTTTGGGCAGGAAATCATCCGTAAAGTGATAGATTCCTCACAATCACCAGAACAGATTCGCACGCAGCTTATTGGCTTATTTGATGAAGCAGATGCACAGGTAAAGCGGATGCATCCTGAACTCAAACAAGAGACCAGAGTTATTCGGCTGGCGGTTGTGGATACAGAAAAGAAAGTAGTGCTGTTTCCAAGGAATGATAACGACATAAACACTATCATCGACAAGCACGTAAAGGCAATTGTTGGTATTGGACATTCATTGCCTGACCGTGGAGTGATTGTCAGGTTAGTTGTAGTAAAAAATACGCTTAGAGATGAGATTGCTCCGGTAGAGATAAACCTGTACCCAAACAGGCTTACATTTAGCCAGGGGCAAAAAATTGCCAGCAGGATTATTGATGGTAAACTCTCAGAGGGAAGAATTCTCCTAGAGGTTATGGACTTTCTTGGCCAGAATGTAAGAATGGCAGCACAAAGTGCTGGAGTTCAACCGGTCGCCAGCCCAAACCCGGATGAAGTCGATGAACCAATATCTGGAGCGCAGTTGGACGAAATAATGGAGCTTGTGGAAATGATCCGGGCTGGGAATAAGAAAGTCGAAGTATACGCTCGGGCTGAAAAAGATATTTATGCTGCTGGCCCGATTAGCTTGGATAATATCGAGTTTATCATTTCTGAGATTACAACTAGCGCATCCAGATAGAAAGGACGATTGGTGATTAACACTGTTTTAGCAGTCGATCCTGGCCGGTCGAAGTGTGGAATTGCTATAGTTTCCTGTAATGATGGTGTCATGGTTCGGACAATAGTCTGTCCTGCTGATGTTTCTGATACCATCCGGCTGCTTTTTGCACGGTATGAGCCTGATGCAATAATAGTAGGGGCTGGTACAGGTTCGGAAGCAGTTATAAAGATTGTTAATCAACTGCCAATAAAAGTCCATTTGATTGATGAACGTTTGAGTACCCAGATTGCACGTTCGAGGTATTTTAAGGATAATCCTCCCAAAGGATGGCGCAGATTGATACCTCTCAGCATGCAAGTCCCTCCTTGTCCATATGATGATTATGCCGCTGTAGTACTTGCAGAAAGATTTCTAAAGTCTCAAGTACAAAAGGATCCTGCCGCTAATCTATAAATAGCTCAGTCTGTAGTCAATTTGACCGTCTAGAGCAGTCTTCGTATAATGGAGTCGATGAATCATTTATTTACCGACTTTGATGCAGTGTTGTTCGATCTGGATGGTACTCTTGTGGAGACCAACATCGACTTCCCCTTAATGAAGCGCGAGATGCTAAACCTCGCAACAAGCTGTGGAGTCTCTGTATCCCAATTAGCCGGACTGGATATTCTAGCGATTGTTGACAGGATGGCTCATCATATCAGATTCAAAGAAGGTGCACCTGCTGCCGACAATGCCAGAAGGCGCGCACTGAGTATTCTTCAGGAAATTGAGCTTCGACATTCAAAAGATGCAAAAGAGATTCCGCCTGCCCGCGAACTTATTGACTATCTCAAGTGTCAAAATATAAAAGTCGGTATCGTCACAAGGAATTGCCGAGCTGCCAGTGAAGATTCACTTGTACGAACAGGCTTGCATCCAGATGTTTTAATAGCACGTGAGGATGTCGGGCGTGCGAAACCTGCACCAGACCAACTCCGTATGGCTTTGCAATATTTGGATGTTGAGCCTGAGCGTGCAGTTATGATCGGTGATCATCCAATGGATGTTGCAGCAGGCAATGCCGCTGGAATGAGGACTATAGGCTTACTTCCAGCAGGTAAAGAAGATAATTACTACGCATCGGTCAACCCAGACGCCATTGCGCGAGACCTTAGAGAGATTCTTAGTGCGGTTATCGATAATCATCGTTAATTGGAATACCAGCAAGTTGCTTGAAACCTGTCTTGAGTCGATTTACCGGAATCCTCCGGCATTCAACTTCGAGGTGGTTGTAGTTGATAACGCGTCTTCTGACTTCAATCCCAAAGAAATGGCTGAGAAGTTCAAACAAACGGTGTTTATCGTAAACAGCGAGAACCTGGGATATGCTGAAGGCAATAATCAGGCAATTAAAGCTGTTAGTGGAGACTATGTACTTCTGCTAAACCCGGATACAGAGGTTAAGAACGATGCTCTTACGGTACTCGTAGAGTTTATGGAAGCACATCCAGAAGCTGCTGCTGCTGGATGCAGGCTCGTCAGACCAGATGGCACAATTGACCGATCCTGCAGAGGCTTTCCTGAGCCAGGTCCGGTAGCTGCTGAGTTCTTTGGATTATCGAGATTGTTTCCCAACAGCAGAAAACTTGGCGCATACAGAATGACGTGGTTTGATTACAATGAAGAGGTTTCTGTCGATCAGCCAATGGGTTCATGTCTTATACTGAACCGCAAGACCATTAATGAAATAGGTGTATTTGATCAAGATTTTCCGATATTCTTTAACGAAGTTGACTGGTGTTACAGGGCAAAACAAGCCAGATGGCAGATATACTTTACTCCATCAGCCGAGATAATCCATCATGGTGGTGGAAGCACAAAGCAGGTCCGCCGTGAAATGAGAAGAGAATCGCACCGGTCGCTTATTCGGTTCTACAGGAAGCATTACAAAAAGCGGCTGTTTCCACCTGTGTATTGGTTTATTATTGCGTCAATAAAAGTCAGCGAGGTTCTTGGTGGCAGATAATTGTATTGATATCACAGTGAGTATAGTCAACTGGAATACCCGGGACGAGCTTCTGCGCTGTCTTGAAACCGTCACAGCACAAGAAGGCGTGTCTATGGAGATTATAGTTGTCGATAATGCCTCTTCAGACTCAAGTGCCGAGGCTGTCGCTGAGAAGTTCCCTCAAATCCGGTTTATTGCAAATAGTAAGAACGTTGGATTCAGCAAGGCTCAGAATCAGGCTATACGCGAGAGCAACAGCCGTTACGTTATGCTGCTGAACCCTGATGCCTTAATACATGATCGTGATACTCTTGCAAAAATCATCGAATTTGCGGATGCGAACCAGGATGTAGGCATCATTGGGCCGAAAATCGAGAATCCAGATGGCAGCTTACAGTTTTCAGCACGCCGTTTTCCTTCTATTGGCACAGGACTGTTCCGCCGTACGCCTTTAGGCCGTCTGTTTCCAAATAATCGCTATGTCCGCAGCTACATTATGGCCGATTGGAAGCATGATGAAGTTCGGGATGTTGATTGGGTCTCCGGTGCGGCTCTTGTTATTCGTAGAAAGACTATAGATGATATTGGCCTGCTTGATCCTGGCTTCTTTATGTATTGTGAGGATGTCGACTGGGCTTACCGAGCTAACAAAAAAGGATGGCGCGTTACATATTATCCGATGACCAAGGTAACTCACAGGATAGGCTCAGCCAGTGACCAGGTCCCAATTAAGATGATTATCCAGTTCCACCGCAGTATGTTCCGGTTTTACCTGAAACACTACGCCAAGGGCCTTGCAGCGCTTCTAACACCTGTTGTACTTGCAGGGCTTACAGCCAGAGCTGTCTTTTTTGTTATCCTCACAAAGGTTCCAATCTCCCAGCAGGCTCATGATGGTGGTGAACGGCTGGTTCGCTGACCTCACCGCTGAGTGTAAAAAAGTTCAGTTGACTGAGGAAAGATCCACTATCTCAACATCTGTGTAGTAGTGTTTTAGTATCTTATCGTACGTATGGTTATGAGGCTCGGATGCCATCCCGTTAGCTCCCCACTGACAGAGGCCGACGCCATGTCCGTATCCTTTACCTTCGAATATGACGTTTCCATCTTCTATTTTGACTGAGAAGATCGTGCTCTTGATGACGGTATTGCCAAGCATTGTCCTGAGCCGAGTACCACTGATTGTTCGAGAGCCTTTATCTGCCTTTATGCTAAGGTCAGTAACTCTTCCGGTTTCATCTGTGTCAGTAACAGAGATATCTTTTAGTCCGCCCAGGTCAGAATACGTCTTTGCAAGGATTTTTTCAAACTCAGCAACAGGCCAGGATTTACTCCAAGTATGCCCTTTATGTTCACAGTAGTCACAGTCTCCCTGTGCTGGTCTATCAACTACTGAAGACAGGTATGCTTGTCCACCGCTTTTGGTAATACCTCCGCAATCAGAGCAAAACTGGGCAGAAATGAGCTTTCCATTGTAAACAAGAACCTGTCCGGCAGTCTGTTTTACAGCCTCAGAGGTTGAAGGTTTCTCATACGCTGCACCATGATAAACTTGGCAGTCCGTAGAATCGCATAAATCGAAACCGGACTTGCCATGCCGTCCCCGACTGTTCCAAGCGTAAGTTCTGGCTGCAACAGCCTGTGCTTTGAGCGCTTCCAGATGAAAGGTTGACGGCATCTCAGAAGGTAAAACACCGCGGACGTAGTCTTCGAGGTCTACAATATTCACGCAGGACAACTTATCATCATTCAATTTGACTTCGATCTTCCCGTGGTACTCTGCAATGGGACAATCGTTAGATGCTAGTAGCAAAATACCTTCATTTGACGCGCAGTCTATTATAATGAGGCGATCTAGTATGCCTGAAGAGCCATCTGTGCGTGACAGTATTGTTTTCGAATCTTTTACTGAAAGTGTCACTCGTTCTGCTGCTGGTATCGTGGAAAGCACTGCTCCACTTGAGTCATAGATTCGGAATTCGGCTGTTGCGCTGACTGTTATGATGGGCTGATTCTTGAACCGGCTGATAAGTCCGATGCGAAGTTCAGCCCCAGTTGCACATATGGAGAAAGATAGCAGTATTGCAGTAATTAACAGCCTCAGTATCATAAAAACACCTAATTTACAGTATCTTGATCATCAGGAGCGGTGTTTGTTGTATTCTGAGAAGCATCACGTTTCTTGATTTCCTGTTTTGCAATCTCCATTTGCCTGGCGGCTGAAGCATAGCTGGGATCAATAGCAAGGACTTTTTCAAACTCTGCAATAGCTTCTTCAAACCGATCTTGCCGCAAGTAGCACCGGCCAAGCCTGAAACGAGCGTCAGTATAATCAGGATCAAACTCCAGTGCCTCGTGGAGAAGTTTGATAGCGCCATCGAGATCGCGTCCGCGAGTTGCTGCATCTATAGCATCTGCGTATCTTTGACGACTGGCTCTTCGCACCGCATCCAGCTTCCAGGGCATCTCTGGGACAAGTGCTGGTTCTGCGAAAATGCCATATTTGAGCGCAGCAACCAGTTTGATACGAGCATCTGACTGGTTGAATGCAAATCCGACCATTCCGTTCATTTCTCGTTTTCTTGACGCATCAAGCTGCTGGAGCACCATACTGACAGATTGGCTGAAGTTCAACCCGCAGTATACATGCCTGTTATACTGCCACCGTCTGCATCCCTCTATCCAGTTTCGGTACTGTTGTGCATTCTTTGGTCTGCTCTCATCCTTGTAGTTCATAGGGATGTTTGCATCCAGGATACCTTCTTCCATCCAGGCTCTCCAGTCCTGATAGACCTGCACATAGGGAGAAGTGTTGCTGAAGCTGGATGAGCAATCACCCCAGGGAATCGTTGCCGCAGTTACTTTTACTTTTGGTTTATGAAGGTTGACTTGCTGATATATTTTCCTTACAACCTTAGTTACCTGGTCTCGTCTCCACTGTTTCCATACAAGGTCGCTATTGGATGGGGTACCGGATCGATATTTTTCCGAGTTGAACGCTACAATTGCCGCAGGAGCGTAACCGAACTCTGGGCCAGGATAACGGATATAGTCCAAATGGATGCCGTCAACATCATAGTTCTTCACAATGTCCATGCATATGTTTACTATATAGTCCTGCACTTCCGGTATACCAGGGTCCAAATACAAACCTTCACTTGCCTTAGTTTCTCCAGATGCGTTTCTGGTAATCCAATCCGGGTGTTGATGGACAACATGTGATGGATCAGTCGGCAGTTCCTGGGCAGACCATGCACGAAATGTATTCAACCATGCGTGAACTTCCAGACCTTCTGCATGAGCTTTTTCGATCACATAAGCCAGAGGGTCATAATCGGGAAGGTTCTCGATGTTTTTCGCTCTGGGTTCAAAGCTGGACTTGTAGTAGGCATCGCCGACTTTACGAACCTGTATGAAGAGCGCGTTCAAATTGGCCTCTTTAGCAAGGCGGATAGTCTCGTCAGCTTCCTCAGGAGTAAGAAAACCGTTGGACCATGCTGTTACCCATGCTCCGCGGAACTCGTATCTCGGTCCATCTGCAAAACACAAACTCGATGATATAAGAAGCAGTAGTGCTAAAATGTATCTAATTGCCCTTTTCCTCCGTGATTGGTGCTATATTATACCAGACGCAGAGTAAACAGCATGGGTTTCCTATAAAAATGTATACAACAGCTAATTATTGACTCTATTCAAGCTCAGACATATTATATAGGCACTTCGTATTACAAATTAAGGTAAACAAAATGCAACACGGACACGATGCGTGGGTCGAAGTAGACCTTTCAGCTATAAAGCATAATGTAGAGCAGGTTCGGTCTTACATTGGACATGACATACATCTAATGGCAGTAGTCAAAGCCGATGCCTATGGTCATGGTGCCGTTGAGACAGCTAAGGCTATGCTGGATGCTGGGGCAGATGCGCTTGCTGTTACAAGGCTTAACGAAGCTGCACGGTTAAGAGCAGGTGGAGTGACAGCACCTATCCTGGTTTTCGATGCAATCCAGCCTGAAGCAGCAGAAGAAGCAGTTGCACTGGATGTGGAGCTTACAGTATGTTCTCAAGAACTTGCTGCAGCGCTTGGCAATGCTGCCAGAAACGCAAATAAGCAGGTAAGTGTCCATCTAAAGGTGGATACAGGTATGGGCAGGCTGGGAGTGCTTCCCAAAGATGCTCCAAACCTTACACGCACAATAGTATCATCAGGTTTGACGCTTACAGGCACTTATACCCATTTTGCAACTGCTGCAGAAAAAGACCTGACACTGGCAAAGGAACAATTGGAACGGTTCAAAGAGGCTATTAGGTTGATAGAGCAGGCGTTTCTTGATCCTGGAATAGTTCATGCAGCCAATAGTGCGGCTATACTCAGGCTTCCGGAGTCTCATTTCGGAATGGTCAGGCCGGGAACGATTCTTTACGGACAATATCCATCGCGATATGTACCTCAATCGCTCGATTTGAAGGATACGTGGAAGCTAAAAGCGCGTATCAGTTGCCTGAAAACGCTTCCTGCAGGCTATAACATCGGTTATGGCGCTGAATATACTACAAGAAAAGAGAAACGCATTGCCGTAATTCCCCTTGGATGGGCAGATGGGCTGACATTGATGCCTGAAAGCATTGCAAGGAGAAGTTGGCTCAAAATGGCGCTTGCGAAGGCTTTCCATAGACCTATGTTGACTGTCAACATTCGCAGGAAAAAGGCAAAAGTGGTTGGGCGCATTGCCATGCAGATGTGTTCTGTCGATGTGACCCGAATCCCCGATGTTTCTGTTGGTGATGAGGTTACGATTCCTGCCCGAAGAGTAACTACAAGTCCTCTCTTACCCAGAGTCTATATAAACAAGGATAGTTCCTAAACCTAAAATGTTCTAAGCTCCAGCGGCTAATCATTCGCATTATTTGACGACTATATGTACTAGTGTTACACTTGAGTTAGCTGGAGGGGAACAGAGAGGGAAAATGCTCCCGATACTACTTCTTGTTGTGTCGCTGATTGTGCTGACTGCCATCTTTGCCCGTGCACCACGGCGGGCAGAGGGGCTGTTAATCGCCTACCTTATGCCATGCCTCGCATTCTTTGCTTACGTCACCTGGCACAACAAGACAGCAGAGCTTAACCATACAGGTGTCAACATCAATACAGCAACGCCAGCAGAAATCGCTCAAGCCACTGGAATACACTTGGAGCTTGCAGAACTACTGACTGAGTATCGAGAAACTAACGGACGTTATTCTTCATTGTCATCTATTCCAACGTTAGGTAGTGCGAGTATTGCAGACAGGAAAGATATCAGGCAGCTTTCAGAGAAAAAAGATTGGAAAACCTTAGGGGAGATTGCAAATACCGGAAAAATCCCTGATTCTGCCCGGCCTGGATTGATCAAAGGCGTTGTTCGTGCGGCAAACCCTGGTCAAAAGCAATCTTCAGGCCTGTTGCCCGAAATGGACCTTCGCGCTAGAGCTATTCAAGCACAGCCTGATCCTGAAATAGACCTGGCTAAAAGCCCAAGAGAGATTCTCCTGGGTGTATTAGGAAATGAAGCCGTTGTAGACCGAATAATCCAGTTTAGAAGGACAGAGTGGAGACCTGCACCTGGTGAAGTACTTCGTATCTCTGACATCCCGGCTGTACCAAAAGATAAAATTGTTCTAAGAACAAAAGAAGAGGCCACTCAACTTTTCTGGCTGGTCATATTCTTACTTATTGGATTTGTGATAGGTCTGCATGTTCACTTAAAGAGACGCAATTCAACGGCAGATGAGTTTCTACTGCCTCTTATGGGGGCGCTTGGAGTGCTCTCTGTAATCATGCTTTTTTCCGTATCATCGCCGTTGAAAGTGCCTGCTGCTGTACCAGGTATTCCGTTGCTGTTTGGTTCTGCACAGCCCAAATATATTGGTCAGGCGCTTGCTGTGTTTCTTGGATTGGCATTGCTTCCGTTTGCTTATCGTGGAGTTCGGTTCATAGAACGGTCGGCAACTATGGAGGTGCTGGCGCTTGCTGCTTTAGGACCGCTTGCTGCGAATGTATTTGCCAGCAGTGGCGCGGGTTCGATTCCTGCCATTCTAATCTGTGGCGCGTTGATTGCTGCTGGCCTGTATCGTATGGAAAGACGGAAATCAGCTCAGTATACCGCTGTTGGAACTATAGTCATCGCATTGCTAGCTATAGGAAGAATCCTTGCCGGAAGGTCCGGATATGCTCCATTTTTCGAGTTTGGGAAGATCGCTCTGATTATCTACACAGCCCGACTCTGCGCAGAACATGATTTCTTTTTTGGAGGCAAGCTCAAACAGCTTCCAAGCTCAGCAGTTGTGCATTTTGTCAGTGTTTGGTTGGTTGCGATACTGCTGACCTTGTTAGTGAAAGATATGGGAGTCCTCCTTCTTCTGTGGGTTCCATGTATCCTGCTGATTGGATTCGCATTTTCACGCAGGGAAGTGCTTGCAGGTCTTGCAATGCTTCTCATCGGTGCAAAAATAGTCCAATTATTGTCGCTTGGACCATTTCAGGACCGGGTTGCTATGTGGCTCAACCCGTGGACTTATATTCCAACATCCGGTTATGCCTTCAGCAGTCAGATGGCGCAGGCATTACATCGAATAGCTTCCGTGCCAAGCCCGATTGCAGGAATGGGGCTGGGGCGCGGAACATTAGCCAGTATCGCAACGGATACGCAGGATGTAATCCTTCCGCTTTATTTCGAGCAGCTTGGTTTTATTGGCGTAGCCCTGGTAGTGCTAATCTATCTTGTCATAATGCACAGGCTTTTTAGAATCGGGGTGCATGCGCAGGATAGGTTCTCACATTGGCTGTGTCTGGGATTTGCAAGTGTATTTGCTGTGCAAAGCGTATATATGATTGGTGCTAATTTTGGAGCATGGCCTCTGACTGGTGTCACACTTGCCCCGATTGCCTTTGGGAAAGCTGCTTGTTTTTCAGCATTTGTGATGGTATGGATTTCTCTTGGGGTTTCGGAAACTGCGGGTGAGAGTCCTGCTGGACATGTACCGAAAAAACGGGTGAGGACGATTGGATGGGTGTTTGCAGGACTCATATTGCTATCTTTATGGTCTGTAGGAAAAGCGCTTAAAATCGGTGTTATAGACCGCGATGTAAATGCTCTTGCACATTACGGACCTGGCCGCGTAATGAACTCTCGAATTGCTGCTAAACTGGCTTCATTGCCACGCGGCAGTATCCTTGCACGAGGCATGTCATCCAGTTACAAGAATACCAAGGTTCTGGCAGGACAGGATAAGAACATAAATACACGTATATACACGCTTGGGCCTGCTGCCTGGCCTGTAGTTGGCGTCACAGGGCCATTTGGAACTACAGGTGGTGAAAGCTTATGGAGAAGTTACCTGACTGGAACGCATGCGTTGGTTCAGAAAGGTTCAGTGGTAGAGAATCCTCAGATAACGTTAGAGACTGCTCTGTTGTCTAAGTGGCGAGCAGAACATCATCCATTATGGCGAGCTAGTTCTGAATGGGATGAAAGGCTGGAGCCGCAAGATGTGCAGACTACCATTATATCTTCACTGCAACTCGAGGCTTACAGGCGGCTGTCGGATTACCTATCTGGATCGCTCCATAGAAATGGTTTGCGGCCGAGAAAGGGTGCTATACTGATTGTTGATGTGCGGACAGGCGAGTATCTTGCAAAGGTGCAATATCCATCGGTTGATCCGAACATGATCAGGTCTGGATGGATTGCTTGGGACAGGTTTGTCACCAGTCCCAATGGATATGTAGACTCGAATGGTCAGATAATCGATCTAGTCGACAACACAGACCGTGCGCCAGGGTCGACTGCAAAGCTGAATACTATTATGGCATTGCTTTCTTCAGGACAAGGAAAAGCAAAGTTCTACTGCGCGCCTGGAATCAAGGTCAATGGACATAGGATCAATGATTTTGGCGATGCTGCGCACGGTTGGGTTGATGCAGAAAAGATAATAAAATACAGTTGTAATAGAGGTGCGGCTCAGGCTGCACAGGCAGTTGGACCTAACCAGTTGCTTTTATTTTATCGAGAGAAATTAAGGTATCGGCTTCCACACATGCCTCGTCCGGAGGATAACTTCCGAGCTAATTATGATAAAATCGCCTTTGGACAGACTATATCCGCCAGCTTGAAGGAGATGATGACCACCGTAAGTGCGATTGCAAGAGGTGGTGAAGCTATAGAACTGCATGTAGTCCGCAAACGGCCGGAAGATGTAGAAAAGTGGAGAGTATGCAGCCAGAGCACAGCATCTGCGCTAACCAGATATATGGTTTCTGCAGCAAAGCCAGGTGGGACTGCATACAGCGTCTATGAGAATAAGGTAGTCTGGCCTTCCAAGACTGGTTCCGCTGAGGTAGCTGGTGCAAAAAAGACCGACGCCTGGTTTGTAGGTTTTGCACCGGCAGATAATCCAAGGGTAGCGTTTGTCCTCTGGGTCGAAGAGGATGGCACAGGCAGCAACATGGCCAAACAAATCGGCGTTGTGCCTCTTGTGCAGCAAGCGCTTGATATCACAGGTAAATAACTTTGGTAAGACAAGTATTTGAGCAGTTAATACAGTTTTTTTCTGATGCTGCAGTGTCAGGAAGAGTCCGGCACGAAGGTCAGATGACGCGAGTCGAACTTTCAGGCGGAGAGTCAGTTGATCGGATAACCGGTTATATTGGTAAAGCGTGCCAGTCTGCCATCGATCGTTCGATAGAAGGCGTCATGCTTGGCCCGGAGCAGCGTCTTCCTGCAGCAAATAATCTATTAGTGTCGGTCTACCTTGAACACAGCCGCGCAGTAAAGTATCAGAAGGTAACGGATACAAGAGATTTAGCCCGGAACCTGTCTCGTGCAATGACGGAATATGCGCATAAGCAGCGGTATCTGCTTGTTGGAAATAAAGTTGAGGTGCCTGGGATTTCAATTCGAGACCTGGACGAGACAGGAAGAGAACGGGTAGAGGTCTTCTGGCGGCGTTCTGAGATAACTGTGGATGGAAGCGCTCAAGCTCCTGTTATAGTCAGACCTCGAAACGAACCGAGCAGACCTGAAGTAATATGTTCGGATAAAATAACAGCCGAATCTAATGAAGACGAAGCGAGATTATCAGAGCCGTTTACATTATGGGTCAAAGACGGCAACCAGGAACCTGTTTTATGGGATAATCTGCTTACCCCGTTCTATTTTGGGAAAGAAACAAAGCATCCCCAGGTAGAATTTGAGTTCGCACAAAAGGATCAGATTTCACGGGATCACTTTGCTATCCTCTACTTGCCAAGAGAGCGGTTCCTTATCAGAAACAACGGACGCAATGGAACAATAGTGATCCGTGGAGACCGAGCATTAAGGTTATACACTCCACCGTCATTGCAAAACGGACCGAAAAGCGCGCAAATTGCAAGACTTGCGGATGGTGATATCATAAGGCTACAGGCTGGACCGCTGGAGGCTACAAGAATAGTCCAGATGGCATTTTGCCGTCCCGGAACGCAGGTTGAGGACATTAAATGGGCTGATAGTCTTGAGAAACTGGATTGCGGCGATGTAATCGAGCCGGTAGTCCGCAGAATAAGACAAAACGGCCCGCTCGAGCAGTTTACCTTGATATGCGGCGACCAATATCTTGGCAGCGCAATCACTCAAGGGATAAAATTTGCTTATTCTGAGGATGATCCTGGTTTTGTTGGCGGTTCGGCAATAGCTTTGGTCAGTAATTTCGGCAGGCTTACCATCAGATGGCTCAATGCAGATATACCTGCAGTAGTCGGTGGAACTTCGCTGCAAGTAAATAAGGCTGTTGCGCTTCGTCCTGGTGATGAGCTTGTTTTTGGTGGATCTGGATGCGCTATTCCAGAGACAAAGGTCAAATTTGAATGGATTGAGTAGCCGATAGTTGAGAGTATCGATATGGAATACGTTCTGAATTGGCTTGTTCTAATACTGGCGCTTGGAGCTATACTGCTGGTAGCATTCCTGTGCTATGCGGACATTACTCGTAGGAGTGACCATAGTCCTGAATCTAGAGCTGTTACGCATGTTGAATATACTGCTGAGCCATCTACAGTAGCAGCAGCTTCAGATGGAATGTATGTAGAGCTTGCATACTGCAGAAATGATGTTGTGGAGCACGTTCAAAAGGTATACCCATACGAAGCAGGATATGTGGGAACAGAATCGTATCCAGCAATGGGAGCAGGGATGCCTGTTAGATGCCTGGAAGTATGCTGGCGGAATGGCGATCTCGTTTGCTGCAACCTGGACTGGCAAACACAGGTTGGTCTTCCAGATGAGAACGGAGAGCTAATAGCAATTGAAATAGGCCAGTCAGTTGTCATCGATGATGGAGCGGAGTTGCATGTCGGGAATGACTGGGTCATCCGCTGCACGATTCATGGAAGGACAGAAGAATGAGGACTGTTGTCGATCTTGCCGGATTTTCCATAGCTAAAGAACGACCAGATGGACATAATGAAGACTGTTTCGAATTTCTTCCTGAGCCTGGAGATGGTCCAGCAGCCTGGGCAGATTTTGCAGCCATAGTGGTAGACGGTGTAGGCAGTTCAGCAGACCCTCAACGCGCGGCTATGATGGCTGCACACAGTTGGTTGGATCATGCAGAGGCTAAGTTTATAGAAAACGGCGATAAATGCGCCGGATTTACAGCACGGCATTTTGATGAAATAACCAGACATGCATTTGTCCAGGCTCATGAAGCTGTTCATTTGACCGCAGGCAGCGCTTGTGCAGTTGCTGCTTGTATTCAAGGAGATAAACTGATTGCAGGCAATGTAGGCGACTGCCGTATTTACATGATATCCGCAGGTAGATTGTTGCAGGTTTCGAAAGACCAGGTTGATTCGATCGGTGACCCTACTGATCTAATAGGCGGAAAACGTGTTCCAGTTCCTCATACTGTGTCAGATATCAGGGTTAAGGCCGGAGATATATTGATCTTATGCACTGACGGTGTCTGGAAATATATAATGCCTGCAGATTTATTGAATTGCGCAGTATCTGGCAATGCTAAGGATATATCTGCGCGTATCGAACAAACACTGCGGTCACGGCGAAAGCCTGAATCAGATGACGCAACTGCTGTAGTTGCCATAATAAAACGAATAGGGCTGCCATTTTGGGAAAATGACTCGTATTCAGGAGAAAGTGTATTGAGAGACGATCTTGTTGAGAATAAGCTGAATGAGGTATTGGCTGAGCTGCTTAACCGGATTCGAACCCCGCTTGAACGCCAACATGCAAAGGCAGATCAGGCAGTTTCTCAGTTGTCATCGGCTGTAAATGATTTAAAGGCAGAACTGGAGTCTCTGCGGGCGGAGACAGCGCAAATTGGCAACCAAAGAAAGCCTGCAGGTTCGGACTGGAAGGCATCGTATGGGGTAATTGCTCTCAGTGTGCTGCTTTTCATCGGCGGCATAGTGATAGGTTGGGAACTTAGAGACTTTGCCAAGTCTTATAAAACTCGAGATATTACGCCAGAACTGCCTCAGAATGCTAAGGTATTATCACAGCAATACACGGAGAACGACAGGCTCCTTGTCAGATTTGTAGGTAAAGATCAAAAGCAAAAACTGGCAGTGTTCCGTCTGGAAGATGGCGGAAAACCATTTGCAATAATAGACGATCCAAATCCTCCTGAAAAGAATAACGATGTTCAAGTGCCTTAAATGCGGTTTAGAGTTCGAAGATACTCCGCCTGAGTATTGTCCGGTCTGCCAGACACTTTGTTATGTGTGTCCGTGGTGCGGCAGGATGACTGATGCTTCTACATCGCACTGCGGGATGCAGGATTGTGAGCAGCCGATAAAATATGTCCGCATGACACCTGACCTGCGCGATGTAATGCGTTTGGGGTGGGGAGAGTTAGTTGAAATTGGGCATGTCGAAGTCAGGATAGAGCGTGCCTTTTATTTCAGCGCCAGAGTCACAGTCTACAGAGCCAGAGTAATCAGCACCACAGGAGGTAGAAAGTCAGAACCAAGACCAGGGGAAGTAGTAGTGGTGCGAGAGGTGATGGACGAGTGCTCGAAACGTGTAGAAGCTGTCATCTCCAAACTGTTATCAGTGCGCCATCCAAACATCGTTAGGACCTATGCAGGTGCTGCAGATGAGTCAAGAGGCTGTTACAGATTGCTTCAGGCGTGGATAGGTGACCGCGATCTGGCATCAGACCATCTTCAAGAGAAAGGTGGACAATCAGCAGATAACCTCAGGTTGGCTCAGATAGCGTTTGATCTGGCGCATGCTTTGGAGTATTTACACGAAAAAGGGATTATCCACTGCGATCTTACACCATTTAACGTTCTTCTGACAGATGACGGAACACCTGTTATATCGGATTTTGGGATTGCCACACTTACTGATGATCCAGGCCGCCCAAGAGGTTACACGCCAGGTTATTCGCCAGTAGAAATGCTTCCTCCTGAGGACGTTCCTCAAGATATCCTCGGCCGGAGTTGGTCTATAGGTACCCATACAGATCGTTTTATGCTGGGTGCGACGCTATTTTGTATCTCATGCGGTCGAGGTGTAAGAGATGCCCATCCGGTAACAAGGACTCCTGTGCTTGTGCCACCGGTGGATCGGATAAGATATGACCTGGGGTATGGCGGGTCACCACAGGCACCACTGACAGCAATCAAACGAGATATCGACTCGGGATTAGCAGAATGGATCGAAACACTAATATCGATAGAACCTGATGCTCGTTTCCGAAACGACTCAGAGATGGTCAGCCGAATTACGAAACTCGCCAAGCAGGTTGGGAGACGGAAAATAATCCCATATCTATGGTCAGGTCGGATGCGGAAGCCTTTGAAGGCCGCAGCCCTGGTTTTTATCGTCTTGATGCTAGTTTTCTTGGTCAGACATTCTTATACTCTCACGAATTCCCCAAGAAACCTGTATGCGTTGGCTGTATCAGATATAGCAGGACTGTTTAAAAGACACGATATTGCTCTAAAAGCATTAGATAACGCACCTGTACCTTCGGCAGAGATAAGTTGGGCAAGAGGTCGCGCATTGGAGCGGCTTGGAATGCTGGATGAAGCGATGGATGCGTATAAGAACAGCGTAAAAATCGATCCATCGTTTACAACAGCAGTCAAAGCAGTTGAAAGAACTCGTACGACGCTTGGAATGACAAGCCTACAGCGCGGATTGCAGCTTTATCGGGCTGGTGAGTATTATCTTGCAGATCAGCAGCTTACCAAGGCTGAAAAACACGGGATGACATCGCTTGAAGGTTACAAGGCTCTTGCTCATATTGCAGAACGGCGAGGTCAGATATCCCGCGCAGCAAAATACTGGGACAAAATATGTACATTGGATCCGCGCAGCGTAAAAGCGCACTATCGAGCATCAATACTGTTTCTTGATTCGAAAAACCTCAATAAAGCTTATCATCATGCTGCAAAGGCCCGCGACCTGTACTACAAGCCAAAACCAAAGGATAATGTAGGGAAGGCTGAGATGGAATCTCTTATTGAGGATGTTTCGAAAGCCTGCCTGCGTGAAGGATATTTGGACATATCAAAAGTAACCAGTGTCCGGCGTATTTATGAAAAAATGGTCTGGGTAGAAAGAGCAAAGAACCTCAATCCGACAGCAGAAGTCTACACCAAACTGGGGAATTATGAAGAGCGGCTTGGAGACCTTGCTTTGTCTGACAAGCGATTGAACCACTACAACAAGGCAGTAGATCACCTTAAGAAAGCACGCAAACTGAAGCCTGGGTCGATATCGATAAACACACATCTTGCCCGCTGCATCGCCAAGTCTAAAGCACATCAGGTAAGACTCAGCATTAAATCTTTCCTTCAATCATAATATTCAGTTATGAGGTGTAACTGGTATATGATACAATCACCTTAGCATTCAGCCTTTCTTAATTCATAGAGGTAAGTTTGCATTGTGTATCGAATATCATGTATGAAAATGATTTAAGGAGTAGTAACTGTCGAAGATGACGGATGAAAAACAGTCTGTATTGAAAGCAAAGATGGATGCTGCAGCATCTGCAGGAATAGTAGTTCCCGCATTCAACGTACCTTACCTCCCGATGGCGGAACCAATCCTTAATACTCTTGCTGAGCTTGATGCATTTGCTTTGATGGAAGTTGCACGGCTTGAGCTGACAAAATTCGAATCCCGAAGTCTGGAAGCTGTTGCAAAAGAGTTTCGGAAATATGCTGATCCCCGGACAGCAAGCCTTCATCTTGACCACGTTCCGGTAATTGACGAAGATGGACTGCTTGTAGACTGGAAAAGCCTGATAGCAGAGGGAATAGCTCTTGGCTATAGTTCCGTAATGATAGATGGATCCAGACTTCCGCTTGGAGAAAACATTGAAGTCACTGCTGAGGTAGTACGGATGGCACATACAGAAGGTGTGCTGGTCGAGGCTGAGCTTGGATCCGTAATGGGACATGAATCAGGTCCGCTGCCTCCATACAATGAGCTTTTCGAGAGCAAAGCAGGATTCACAAGACCAGAGGAAGCTAAGGAATTCGTTGAGAAAACAGGTGTAGACTGGTTGTCCGTCTCTGTAGGTTCTGTTCACGGTGCTATATCTGGCGCAGCTAAAAGCCAGAAGAAAGTTGAAGCCAGGCTGGATATAGAGCATTTGAGAAAACTGTGGGATATAACCGGTATTCCGTTGGTGCTGCATGGCGGCTCAGGGATACAGCAATCATACATAGATGAAGCAATCAAGAATGGTATTGCAAAGATCAACGTCGGCACCGACATCCGTCAGCCTTATGAACGCATGCTGGCTGAAACAGGCAGCGTAAAGGATGCTCAGGCGGCTGTAGCTGAGAAGATGAATCAGTTGATCTGTGATGTTTATCGAATAAATGGCTCTGCAAGCAAGCTCGAGTCGTTGATCTCCGGGAAGTAACCGTTAATCATCAGAGGGCAAATATGAGTTTAATGGGTGTAGATGTTGGCACTACTGGCGTAAAAGCTGTTGTGTTCGACGACAAAGGTGCGCAGATAGCTTCCGCATACGAGGAGTATCCATTGCATTTCCCATTTCCGGGAGCAAGCGAACTGGATTCCAAAGGGGTAATTGATGCTTCTTTAAGGGTAATCAGCAAGGCTGTAAAAGATGCTGCCCCGATAAGCCCTGTAAAAGCAATAGGAATAGCCTCTCAGGGAGAAGCATTCACGCCACTTGCGCCTGATGGACGTATCTTAGGAAATGCAATGACTTCATCAGACAATAGAGTGGAGCCGTATGTCAGGAGTTGGAGTGACAAGTTTGGTTATGAGCATCTTTATGCAACCACAGGTCATGCTCCTTACACGATACACTCACTTTATAAAATGCTGTGGCTCAAGGACCACCAACCTGATGTATGGCGGGATGCATGGAAGTTCCTGTTCTTCGAGGATTTGATAGCGTATGTTCTTACCGGCGAAACGAAGGTCGATTATTCGCTCGCAGCTCGTTCTATGCTTTTCGATATACGAACAAAAAAATGGTCTAGCGAGATCTGCGGTGCGCTGGAGATTGATACTGCTAAACTTCCTGAGCCGGTACCTTCGGGTGAGATTGTAGGAAAAATAAAGAAAGATCTTGCTGAAAGCCTTGGATTGAATTCTGATGTAACGGTTTCTGCGGCTGGACATGATCAGCCAGTAGGAGCGCTTGGCTGTGGTGCAGCATCTCCTGGTCTAGCAAGCTATTCTATCGGAACGGTTGAGTGTATAACTCCTTTGTTCGATAAGCCCATTCAGAGTCCTGAACTTATGGCTGCAAACCTGGCAATGTATCCACACGTGCTGCCGGATATGTATACCAGTGTTGCATTCAACCTGACAGGTGGAAGCGGGCTTAGGTGGTTGAGAGACAATATTGCTACAGAAGAAGCAAACACAGCACGTGCAAACGGAGAAGATCCGTATGACTGTATCGTTGCTGCAGCGTCCCAAGAGCCTTCTAACCTGGTGCTGCTGCCTCATTTTGGACCAACGGGTACACCGCACTTTAACCCGATTGCTACTGGAGCGCTTTTTGGAATAAGTCTCTCTACAACAAGAGCTGAGGTTTTTAGAGCGTTTCTGGAAGGCATTACCTACGAGTTGAAGTGGAATTTGACTATCTTGAAAGACTCCGGATTTGACCTGAAAGAGCTGAGGGTTGTTGGTGGAGGTGCAAAAAGTGCTGTCTGGATGCAGATTAAATCTGATATATTAGGTGTTCCGCTCAAAACAATGCGTGTAACTGAAGCTACCTGCATGGGTGCTGCAATTCTGGCAGGCAGCGGAGCGGGAATGCTCGACGCGGCAGAAACAAGCGCTAAGTGGGCAAGCCCCATCCGGACATTTATACCAAGAGAAGAGTTCACCCAACTTTACCAGGATCGGTTCGATATCTATAAAGACTTATATTATGCACTGGATAGCGCTAGGCGCAAGCTGCATATTTTGAAGAGAAAAGGATAGATAAAATGGCCAGTGGAGTAAAGAAATCTACATTTGCCCTGTTCTTCGGTAACAGGGGCTTCTTTCCTGGATCGCTTATTGCATCAGCCAGGGATGAAATGGTTCAGACACTAAAGAATCTGGGACATGAAACACTTATCATGGATGCCGGACTGACCAGGCATGGCGCGGTAGAGACTGTCGCAGAAGGTCAGGCTTATGCTAAATTCCTAAAGGAGCATGAAGGCCAGTTCGATGGAATTATACTCTCACTTCCGAACTTTGGCGATGAAAATGGCGTTATAGCAGCACTAAGAGATGTCAACGTGCCGATCTTTGTTCAGGCTTATCCTGATGATCTGGATAAAATGGCTCCTGAAGTCCGCAGAGATTCATTTTGCGGGAAAATGTCGATAATGGATGTCTTCTTCCAGAATGACATCAAATACACGGCATTAAAGCCTCACACAGTCGCACCGGGCAGCCTGGCGTTTGCAGCAAATATCGACCACTTCGACAGAGTCTGCCGAGTAGTCAAAGGCGTTCGGGGAATGACTGTTGGCGCAATCGGGGCGCGCTGCACACCGTTTAAAACAGTCAGAATAGATGAAGTCGCGCTTCAAAGAGCCGGTATTACCGTAGAAACAGTCGATTTGTCTGACGTTTTTGCTCGTATGCAGAGTGTCGACCCGAATAGCAACGCATATAAGGACAAACAGGAGTTCCTGAAGTCTTATACGAACCTTGGAGATGCTCCTGCAAAGGCGCTCGATAACATCCTGAGAATGGGTGTAGTGCTGGATCAATTAATTGAAGAGTACAATCTGGACGCTCTGGCAATCAGATGCTGGCTTGAACTTCAGCGTCAGTTGGAAATGTCTATTTGTGTTGTCGTAAGTGCACTCAATAATCAATTCCTTGCATCATCTTGTGAGGTTGATGTAGGCAATGCAGTGGCAATGCACGCACTGAGCAGAGCATCTGGCAATGTCTCAGCATGTCTCGACTGGAACAACAACTATGGCGACGATGAAGATAAGTGCATCCTGTTCCACTGCGGTCCGGTACCTCAGGATATGATGACCGAGAAGGGACTGGTTACTGGACACGCAATTCTCGACAACGCACCGGGTATTGCCTGCTCTTATGGCTGCAATACTGGAAGGATAAAACCTGGAGACTTCACTTTCTCCAGTATGATGACTGATGCTGGTAAACTGAAATGGTATGTCGGTGAGGGAGCATTTACCACCGACCCGATTCCAGCAGAATTCTTCGGCTGTGCAGGTGTTGCTGAGATTCCAAACCTGCAGGATGTTCTGCTTTTTGCTGGTCGCAACGGTCACAGGCATCATGTCAGCGTCACTCCTGGTAAGGTGACTGCTGCTTTGTCTGAAGCTCTGGGTTACTACCTTGGTCATCAGGTGGATGCACCACAGGAGAAGTAACGAGTAAGTACTAATAAAACAGGGGTGGGAGATATCCTGCCCCTGTTATAACTGCTGTCTTATATCAGCCTCTACTTCAGTTATCTGCTCGCAGACCTGTTCCCACTCAGAATAAAAACCGTTGAGCTTGCCTGTCAAATCTTCAAATTCCCTGGAAAGCTCTCCAGCAGTGCCGTTGCGGTAGGTCTCTTCGTCTGCAAGCGCCTCAGTTATCTCATTCAAGCGAGATTCAGTATGCTCTATAGCAGATTCAAATTCTTTCTGCTGTTTTACAAGCTCTTTCAGAAGCCTTTGCCTGGCTTTTAGCGGTGAATCCGGCCGTTTTGGTAGGGCAGGGGACTTCTTTGGTGCATACCGAGGAGTGACAGGCTCGGGCGGCGGTGCTGTTTTTTCCTTATAGCTGGAGTAATTGCCGATGTAGCGCGTGCATGTGCCATCTTTTATTTCCAGAATATCAGAAGAGATAGCATCGAGCAGATAACGATCATGTGAAGCCACAAGAACCGTTCCATTGAAGGCTTTTAGAGCATCCTCAAGTGCTTCTCTGGAGCGGATATCCAGATGGTTGGTCGGCTCGTCGAGTAGAAGCAGGTTCGGATTGTTGGCCAGCACCTTTGCAAGTGCCAACCGGCATAACTCTCCGCCTGAAAGCACATCAACTTTCTTGAATGCATCATCTCCCATAAACAGGAATTGAGCCAGAAGGTCCCGAGCCTCACCGGATGTCAGGTCTGCATCTGCCAGCAGTTCTTCGATCACTGTTCTGCTGGGAACAAGGTGGTCGAACTCCTGCGCAAAGTAGACTGGTATCACATTGTGGCCGAATATCACTTCGCCAGCATCGGCATCAGACCGTCCTGCAAGTATTTTGAGCAAGGTAGTCTTTCCACTGCCGTTCGGCCCAACAATCCCTATCTTCTGGCTTCGTTCAACTGTGATGCTAAACTCGTTAAACAGTGTCTTACCAGGAAAAGTCTTGGTAAGACCTTCAATGTTAATTACTTCACGTCCGCTTCTCGTTGTTTCAGTAAAAGTTAGTTTGATTGTCCTCTTGTCTTGAGGATTTGTGATTCTTGATATCCGTTGAAGCTGTTTGATCTTGTTATCGCGCCGGCTGAACTTGCGATCGCTGAAAAGTGTCTGGATTGCTGTCTCAATTCTCGAAATTTCTTTCTGTTGGAGCTTATACTGCTTGCGCTGTTCTTCGATTCGATCTGCTTTCTGTTTTGCGTATGCTGAGTAATTACCTGGATATGTATAAGCAGTCTGATCATCTATCTCTACGACCTTGCTCACTACCCGGTCGATAAAATACCTGTCATGGCTGACAATTAGCGCTGCTCCCTGGTATTTTTCATTGAGAAACGTCTGGAGCCATTCACAGGCTTGAATATCAAGATGGTTAGTTGGCTCGTCGAGCAATAGTATATCAGGTGAGAGCAAAAGCAGGCGTGCAAGCGCGGCTCTTGTCTTTTGACCGCCGCTAAGAGACTGTATAGGTTTGTTAAAGTCTGATTCGTGGAAACCTAGACCGATAAGTATTGCCCTGGCCTTTATTTGATAGTCGAAACCGTGAAGATTATCGAACCGATGGCTTACCTCAGCGTATCGAATACCAAGAGAATGTGCCTGATCCGAAGCTGCTTGTTCCATCTCTTGCTCAATCCTGGCTAGTTCACAGGCACAGTCAAAAAGCTCAGGTGTAACAGCCATCACAGATAGATGCAGCGGAGCTACATCCGGGAGATCGACTTCCTGTGGTAGATAACCTACTGTTATTCCAGGTTCTTTAGATACCGTACCTGCATCATATGATTCCTCACCGGAGATGATACGCAGGATTGTAGTCTTACCAGTGCCGTTAGCGCCAATTAGCGCCACTCGCTCGTGCTCGTTAATAAAAAACGATACATCCCGCAACAGATCTCTTGTGCCGAATGATTTTTTGATATTCGAAAGTGTGATAATAGCCATTTTACGCGAAAAAGCCGTGAGCCACATGTCCCACGGCCTGTTTTACTGATGAAATTGTACTGCCGTAAGGCGAACGTGTCAACGCAAACGAAGTATGGAATAATAATCTCAGCTATAGCTTAAGCTCTGGCTGTATAAATTAGAGGTGATACCAATGCAGGCATGGGAAACAGTATTCCTAAATACACCCAGGTTGTTTGAGACAGTAGATGTCTATTTTCGAGGCAGGAAGTGCCAGACATCGCATATTTCAACAGTAGAGACAATCGAAGGCACAGACCCGGTTCAGTATCGTGTGAAGACAATGTCAGGTGGAGTCTATATAGGCCCGATTGGCACAGAAGAAGAAGCGGCTGCACTCTGGGAAGCAACACTGGCAGAGCAGCAGGAAGCTGCGTAGAGGGCAGATAGTCTTACTCTGTGAGAGTAGTTACAGTCTCGGTACACAAAAACACCCGGATTCAATGTTAAATCCGGGCGATTGGTTGGCGGCGCCAACGGGAGTCGAACCCGTCCTACGTCCTTGAAAGAGACGTGTCCTAACCGATAGACCATGGCGCCAAAACAAAGGCCGGAACTTGTCGTCCCGACCAGCATTATTATATCAGGATAACAACCAAGATGCAAGCTTTTTGTCAGCAGTAATTGGCACTTTATTCTGAGATCCGATACGGCATAAGTCCCTAAGTTAATCTAGTATCTTGTCCTTCACTTATCATTTTTACCGCCGCATAGTACATACCAATCGTGTATATGCGAAATGTAAAGCAAGAACTGTCATTAATATCCCCAGTCTCGGCGGTTTGCTTCTTCCCATTCTTCTTCATTGAACTTATCGATTATCCGCTGGTTGCGGCGACGAATTGCTAGATATGCTGCAAGAAGAGCAAATGGCATCGCAATTAATCCAATAATTCCTGCAATGTGGATAATCCGTCCCGTAATGAGATTACCTTCTATGCTCCTGCGCCACTCTTTCTCGAACTCATCCGGAGTCTGGCCGATTACTTTGACCATCGACTCCTCAAACGACCCGGTAATTGCTATTGAGTGAAGCAAACGAGATAGCGTTTTCTCTCCATGTTTTTCAACAAAGAACATTACCGCTGATGTACTCTGTGCGTAAGCCAAACCTTCTCGGTCATCATTTGGGAAATTATGGGAAATCGACTCCAGGCTGAAAAGGTTTCCCTTGCTGATAGCATCTGCAAGGACCATGCGGTCAATAGTTTCCCAATCATTAGTAATATATTTTGCCGTGCCTTCGTTGAGCCATAGAGGCAAGGCTGTAATACGATCCCCATAAAGCTGAAAGAGCAGTGCATGAGTGATCTCATGACCTGCAATTTGTTCGGGAGAGGCAAAAATCCCAGATGCATCAAGCTCGATTTGTCCTTTTGTTGATGCCAGACCGAGGACTCTACCAGGTCTGTCATGCCCAGTACCTTTCTTGAAATCAGCCTGATTTCTGTAAAGGAAGACCGGAATCCGTTTTTGTTTTGGAAGTGGCAGATCAAGCCTTGTGCTGATTTCGTTCAACCAGGACTCGCAAGCATCTCCTATGACACTTGCAGTTTCGCTGTAACCTCTATCATGATGGATAATAAAGTGTTTAGTGTAAGTGATGTCAGGAAGTGTATTCAGATCAGCTAATACTGAAACTGAAGACAACAGAAGTATCAAGACAATCAAAAAACTACGTGTCATCATTATCAACAGCCTTGATGATCACAAGAGACATATCATCGTGTGGTTGTCCTGCATATTCTGTTGCAGTTCGGATGATAGTATCAGCAATTTCGTCTACGGATTTATCCCTATTTGCTATCACCAACTCTTTAATACGAGCGGTACCAAATGGCTCGCCAATACCTGCTTCCGTAATGCCATCAGAGCAGAAAAATAGAATATCTCCCGGCTCCATTTTAAGCCGTACTTCTTCGTAAGCGGTTTCAGTTACTCCCAGAATCGGGCCTGTTGGTTTAATATCTATGCATAGCCCTTGATTGCACAGGAAGACAGGCTCATGACCAGCGTTTACAATATCAATCTCTCTTGTCTCTGGATATAGCCAGCCATAAACCATTGTAACTAGCACTTCAACCGGTGTTTCTCTTACAAGTATCCGGTTGGTGCGTTCCATTACTTCATGCGCTGACTTCGAACCTCGATAATAACCACCTGAAATGAATTTTACGGCAGCAACAAGAGTAGCAGCAGCAATCCCATGTCCTGTTATGTCGGCGAGTTTTACAGTGACTACTCCATCTTCTTCATAGTACTTGCAGCTCCAGTAATCACCGCCAACCTCTCTAGCCGGAACAACACGGCCAGCTATTTCAAAGCCAGGTATTTTAGGAATAGTCCTCGGCAGGAGTCTCTCTTGTATGCGTTTGGCCAACATTAGCTCATCAGCCAACCTGGACGTGCGCTGCCGGCTGATAAGCCTGCGGAGCCGGTCTGTGTAGGCATCACGTATTGCATCCGAAACCAAATTGGCAAAATGAATCATACGCCGCGCGATAGTATCATCGTGTGGCAGATAACGAAGGATAGACTCTATCAGGCTGTTTCTGAAGTATTGATTAAGCGTTCGGATGTCAGAAGTTTTGAGAACGATGGTTGCAAGGTCGTAGGCGATCCTGTTTATTTCCTCATCCGTATCGATAGATGGCTCGTTTAGATTGTCTGCACATAAAACAAGCAACTCCCAAACCAGTTTCTCGATCTCAGGGGCGAGCGGCAGCATCGACGGAGGCAGAGAAGCCTGCCATGCCTGGAAAGCCTGTCTTTGATGATATATTAGAGTTTCGTAAGTCTCGACCATACAGCACCGATAAGTCCTCAATGCCTATCCTATCTAACTTCAGCCGGGCGTGCAGTCGATATTATATCTGGAGCCTGACTGGCTCGCAGACAGGACATGAAGGAAAGGCCCCAACAAGGGGCCTGTAACATGGCGCCCTCGAGAGGAATCGAACCTCCGCACCCGGCTCCGGAGGCCGGTGCTCTATCCACTGAGCTACGAGGGCATATCAGCCTTATTATTATACCAGGGGAAGCCGTCATGTCAAGCAGGCTAACAAGTGCTAAGACATCTAAATCCTTGCAGCTTTAGCAGTTTTTAGCTGTTTCAAGGTGGGTAGAAGACCAGTTGAGACTACATTGTAAATCACAAGGAGGTAGATTAGTCATGGCAGAGGAAAGAAGCCACGAGCAGGAACATCGCCAGCAGCGTTTGCCGGTAAGACGAGAAGAAAGAGGAATAACTCCATTTGAGGAAGCATTTACTTCTCCTTTCAGCTTAATGCGCAGGATCAGAGAAGATATTGACAGGATGTTCTCTGATTTCGGAATGGGAACTATGATAACACCATTCCTAGAGATGCGTGCAATGACTCCGGCAGTTGATGTATGGGAGACTGATGATGAGATAAAAGTTCGTGCTGACCTTCCAGGCGTAGACCCTAATCAGATAGAAATTGAAACAACTGAAGACAGTCTAAGAATATCTGCTGAGACCAGCAAAGAAGAAGAACGAAGAGAAAAAGGTTATTACAGGGCTGAACGCCACTTCGGTAGATTTGAACGAATGATTGATCTTCCTGTAGAGATCAAACCAGAACATGCCAAAGCCAATTTTAGACGTGGTGTTTTGGAGATTACATTGCCGAAGACTGAACATGCCAAAGAAAAGATGAAGAAAATCCCTGTTGAGGTTGAAGAAGAGGAAATGGCTGGTATTAAGGGAGGAGAAACATCCAGGGAGCAGAAAGGCAGGAAAAAGAGTAAGTAGGCGTAAAACTACAATAAATAGTGCTAATCGCCTGGTGGTCTTTACATCTGCCAGGCGATTAGCTTATTATGGGCCATCGATATTATTACGAGGTAGAAAATACAAGTGCAACCAGGTAAAACAGTATTCTTTGAGATGGAAGATTGGGGCATAGAGTTATTAAAGACTCGCGGACTTGCAGACCAGGTTGATATTTATAGAGAACCGCTGCATGTTAAATCTGCAGTGCTTTCTCCAGATGCAGAAGCAGTCTCCGTCTTCATATACTCTGAAGTTACAAGAGATGTTATCGATGCACTTCCAAATCTACGGCTGGTAACTACCAGATCTACCGGTTATGACCATATTGATATAGAAGCATGCAATGAACGAGGGATCTTAGTATGCAATGTGCCCAGATACGGTGAAAATACTGTCGCAGAGCACGCCTTCGGGCTTATATTGGCTCTTTCAAGAAAGATCTACCATGCAGTGCTTCGAACATCTCGTATGGATTTTTCCACTGATGGTCTGAGGGGATTTGATCTCAAGGATAAGACTCTTGGAGTCATTGGCGCAGGCGCAATCGGTATGCATGTCATCCGCATAGGTAAAGGTTTTGGAATGAATGTGCTTGCATATGACAGTAATCAACAATCACTTTTAGCTGAGGTATTAGGATACAAGTATGTTTCACTGGAAGAATTATTAGCAAATTCTGACGTAATTAGCATTCATGTTCCACTCTCTCCAGCTACACAGCACTTGATTAATCATGAGACAATCAAATTAATAAAACGCGGGGCAATACTTATAAATACAGCACGTGGAAGCGTAGTACAGACTTCCGCACTTGTTCAAGCCTTGAATGAAGGGATTATTGTCGGAGCTGGACTCGATGTCCTTGAGGGAGAAGAAACCATTAAAGAGGAAGCTCAGCTGTTAGGAGAATCTGTACCGGTAGAGAAACTCAGGACGGTGATCCAGAACTACGCTCTTCTGCACAGGGATAATGTAATCATCACTCCACACATTGGTTTTTACAGTATTGAGGCTGAGGAGCGGATTATGGATACGACTGTAGAAAACATTCGAGCTTTCCGAGCAGGTATGCCGCAAAACGTGGTCAATAAGATTGCTGTTGCAACAGATATCTAGAAGCTTATCCCGACCGGACTGGTCAGATCAATCCGGTCGGTTACTTCGTTATTAGCGGATAATTAATAAATGCTCTATTGTCCACTGGTTCGCTGCTCTAGTTCATCGAGAGTGCGCTCCAGGTTGTTTATCTCCCTACCGTAAGCAGCCCAGTCACCACGACGCTGAGCCTCTTCTGCACGTCTATACTGTTCTCTCGCTTGCTGTGCTAAAGCTCGGATTTCCTGCAGTTCAGCACTTGGCACTATTGGAGTAGGAGCCTGAGGCTGTGCCTGTTCTGGTTGTTCAGGACCTGCAGGAGAGGTGGTTACTTCACCATTTGTTCTTGTTACACTTTCAATAGCTGGTAGACTCTCAACACCTACAACCTGTGCTAAAGCTTCTTCAAGAGTCGGCTCCATAACAATTCTGTTGCCTAGAGCTACGATAATTCGTTTGAACTCTGGAATTCTGGTTGTGTTTGACTCCAAATACAGCGGCTCAACATAGAGCACGGAATTCTCTATTGGAATAGCTAAAAGATTTCCTCGAACAACAGAAGAACCAAGCTGTCCCCATAAAGTCAATTGTTGAGATATTACCGTATCCTGATTAGCTCTTGCCATTATCTGTCTTGGGCCGAATACAGTCTCTCCTCTGGGGAACTCGTAGACAATTAGCTGTCCGTAGTTTGGTGAATCGCACTGTGCAGCCATCCAGGCGACCATAACCTCTCGATTTGCTCTAATCAGAGGAACGATCAATATAAACTCGTCCTGTTGAGAATCAGGTAAGCGAGTAATTACGTAATAAGGTTCTATCTGCTCACCAGTTTCTCGTCCATCTATTTCTACAGATACTTGTGGGAGTTGCCACAGGTCTGTTCCACTGTAAAAAGTGGATGGATCAGTCATATGGTATCTTGAATACACATTGGCTTGTATTCTAAAGATATCCTCAGGATACCGGACATGGCTGCGGAAGTTTTCGGGCATATCATCCATTGGTTGGAATACGCCTCGGAAAGCTCGCTGATATACTTTTATGATAGGGTCATTAATATCAGACACATAAGCTCTGATTTCACCGGTATAGGCATCAGTTACCAGTTTGACAGAGTTCCTGATATAGTTTATCTCGCCCTGGCCACTTGATGCAGCAAAGGGAACAGGTTCGGAATAAGGATATTCGTTGGTTGTAGTGTAGGCATCATGGAACCAGTAGAGTCTGCCATCTACAGTGACCAGATAAGGGTCATTATCAAAGGATAGAAATGGGAATACCAGCCTGGCCCGGTCCGAGATATTTCTGTTATACAGGATACGGCTGGATGGCTGTAGATCATCGGATAATATGATATTTATATCTCCAAATCTGACAGCAAACATAAGTTGCCTGAACAAGCTGCCGATTTGAGGGCCGCTTTCGGCTCTATACTTCGTAACACGGTCTTCATTACCGATTACGTAGTCGAATTCGTCCTGGTTAGTGTTGACGAGAACAAAATTATTAGTGAGTTCTCCAAAATATATCTGAGGTGTATCGACCTCTATACCTCCGCTGGCTGATACCGGAATCCCGCTGACGAAATATGCTGGAAGGCCTTCACCTGCAGCGATATTAACAGGACTCATAGCATAACCATAACCATGAGTGTAGCGTAAGAACTGGTTGACCCATGTCTGAGCGTTAGGTGGAGGACCGGTAAGCTCGCGAGCAGCGAGCATAACCTGACGGTACTCTCCGTCAATTACATAACGGTCGATATCTACATCAGCAAATTCGTAATAAGGCTGGAATACCTGCAGTTGATTATATGCTCTTTGCAATGGCTGATAGTCCCATAGGCGCAAGTTTCTTATGGCAGCCCGGTTTTTAGAAATCTCCTGCGCGGTAAGGGTAGGTGTATAATTGAAGCTGCGGGATTCTATAGCATCCAGCCTGAATGCCTGTCTGGTATTCTTTATTGCATTGGCGATATACGGCCGTTGTCGAACTAACTGATTAGGTTTTACGCTGAATTGCTCAACCAACTCAGGATAGATAGCGCCGGCAACTATCGAGATTGCGAACATTCCTATAACGGATGCTGTTGCTAACCAAATACCTCTTCTATTGATGTTTAGAAGTACGAGGACGCCGGCGATGACCGCGGCAGGAATCATAACCCATTGGAGAATTGGCAGCCTTGCGTGAACATCCGTATATCCAGCACCAAAGAATATGGTTGCAGGGGTAGTTAGCAATTCGTATCGATCTAGATAATATCCAATTGCTCTAAGGAAAAAGAGAGTTGCTAGAAGTATTGTCAGATGAGTCTTTACACCTGGAGCGAACCTTGGAGTATTAGCAAAGAAATCGATGCCTTCACTGATGTAATGGACTATCGCAGCTCCGATGAAGGCAACAAATACAGTAAAGAAAAGAAAACTATATATGTACTGCCAGAACGGCAGTCTGAAGACGTAGAACCCGATATCTACGCCTAAAATCGGATCATTGATACCAAATGGGACTGCATTTGCAAATAGGAGATAGTCATTCCAGTTCGATGCAGCCTGAGACCCGACGATAAACGCGACAAAGATCGTGCCTACTAAGATCAAGATATTTATTGCATAGCGGCTGTACTGTCCGAATCGTTCTCTCAGTTGTTCATCTATCCCGCCATAACGTCGAGTTGGCGGTGGTGCTAATTTTCGGGCAAGCCATAGGTTAAAATAGACGATAGCAAAGAAAACGCCTCCGAATACAAGCCCAAGTAGTAGTTGTGTCAGAAGGATTTTCGTGAATATGCCTGCAAATGCTTCACCAAGGCTGTCAAACCAGAGCCAGTCAGTGTAAAGTCTGACTACAGTGCCGCCAAAGATCAGCACCAGGAGGATGATTATCCCTGCTGTGATTAAAACTCTTCTTTTCATATCCATAATGATTCGTACAGCCTCTTAGAAAATGTTTCGGTATGGCTCATCAAGAAATGTATCCCCAAGCAAGCACTCTACCAAACCTGGCTGATTATAACATGAGCGGCTGGATAGGGGAAATCAGGATTAATGCTTGCAAGGAGTTGGTAAATGTCCAAATACAAAACCGAGGATGAATCAATCGATGTAATCTTCAGTCATACAGGTTATATGCCTGTCTGGCAAAATTTCTTGACATGAGAGCATCAAAGTAGTAAAATTCATAGTGCAATGCGGGAGTAGTTCAGTGGTAGAGCGTCAGCTTCCCAAGCTGAATGTCGCGGGTTCGAATCCCGTCTCCCGCTCCAGGCAAAAACATGGCGACGTACCCAAGTGGCTAAGGGAGCGGTCTGCAAAACCGTTATTCACCGGTTCGATTCCGGTCGTCGCCTCCAGGTTTCAGGCCGATTTCACGCTCAAAATGACGTGAAGTCGGCCTTTTGCATAAGTGAAGTATGGTTGTCGTGACTCAATTATGACTCAATTTACTCCGACAAATGCGGTCAAACTAGACTAGGCCAAACTTAAGCATATTGGAGGCTACTCTTGGTAACTACAATTTATTGGTGGCTGAAGTGCTATTCCCTAACGGAAAAATAGCCAGAGTGCGGGAGCCTTTTCATTTTCGGCTACTACGTAAGAATTGCTAGGCTTCTGCTAAGGAGATTCACGCTTCATCCGGCAGAATAGTTCTACTGGTAGGCCGGGACCACACTGAGTTTGTTCTGCCCGAAGACCTCGGTTGATGCTGGCTGACACATGAATACATCGTAATGTTCATAAAACTGGTAATTAAGCCTATTGACAACCGTACAGCCATGAATTACATTACGAATGCTTGCAACAGGGCAGACTACAAATCAGGAGACAACGGATGGAACGCAAGCGTATCAAAGGAACGTACTATGTTGGGTTCATTCTAGCGTACTTGTGTCTTGCTATACTCCTCAGCACAGCCACACACGCTACAGCTTCTCTTTTTCCCTGGGGTTGAGTGGTATACTCTGAGCGGACACTTGGTTAGTAGTATAATCTAATCGAGGTGTCTAGTGGGACGAAGAAAGTACAACAACGAGTTCAAATTAGAAGCAGTA
>JAKPFN010000054.1 GCA_029551395.1 Armatimonadota bacterium
ATAGTGGGCGAACTGATCCAGCCGATTGCTATGGAAGAGGGACTCCGGTTCGCGATTCGCGAGGGAGGCCACACCGTAGGAGCAGGCGTTATCTCTCAGATAATAGAATAGCTAAGCTATCAGCACTTGACCGCTGGAAAATAATCTCCGGCGGTCAAGCCTAATCTCTAGACGCTGTAGCTAAGGAGTAATAATGCGCAAAGACAAAGTAAGGATTCGGCTGAAAGCATTCGATCACAGGATTTTGGATCAGTCAGTCGAGAGAATAGTCGAGACCGCGCGGCGGACAGGTGCCCGGATATCAGGTCCGGTGCTCTTGCCGACAGAGAAAGACATCTACTGCGTCAATCGCGGGCCGAACATCGACAAAGAGTCGATGGAGCACTTTGAGGTCAGGACACACAAGAGGCTGATCGATATATTGAACCCAGGCCCAAAGACGATCGACGCTCTGATGCGGCTCGACCTGCCGAGTGGCGTGGATATTGTAATAAAGTTGTAGGGAAGAGGAAAGAGAACCCGGGCCGGAGCTTATCCAGCTTCAAAAAGCCCGTTTCTCAATCTGGAACCCTGGGAGTTAAGTAATGCTAACAGCAATACTGGGCAAGAAACTGGGCATGACCCAGGTTTTCGATGAAAATGGCCGGCTTGTGCCGGTTACGGTGATCCAGGCCAGCCCGATGACTGTTACTCAGAAGAAATCTGAGAAAACAGACGGTTATGAGGCTGTGCAGGTTGGATTTGAATCAGTCAAAGAGAACAGACTGAACAAACCAAAGCTGGGTCATCTAAAGAAGAACGGTATAAAGCCGCTGAAGTATATCCGAGAGCTTCCGGCCGCAGCGATTGATGATCTGGAAGTCGGCCAGGAGATAAAAGCTGAGGATGTTCTGACTGAAGGCGACACGGTGGCAGTAACAGGAACATCGAAGGGCAAGGGCTTTGCCGGAGCGGTGAAGCGCTGGCATTTCCATGGTGCGGATATGACGCACGGTTCCATGATTCACCGTAAACCGCAGTCCGGCGGTGCAACAGATGCGGCGAGAACATTTAAAGGTGTTAAAAGACCGGGTCGAATGGGCGGTGAAACCGTCACGGTCAGGCGGCTGAAGGTCTTCCGGGTTGATTCTGAGAGGAATCTGGTTCTGATTAAAGGCGCAGTGCCTGGAGCAACCGGCGGACTCGTCGTAATCAGAAAGATGAAGAAGGGAGACTAGGATGCCTACGATCGCCCTTATGTCAAAGAATGGTCAGAAGGTCGGAGATGTGGACCTTCGGCAGGATGTATTCGGTGTAGAGCCAAATATGCCCTTGATGCATCAGGCTGTAGTTGAAGAACTGGCTAATTTGCGCAGTGGCACTGCAGATACAAAAACGCGTGGTGACGTTGCTGGTGGCGGTAAAAAGCCTTACCGCCAGAAGGGAACCGGCCGCGCACGTCAGGGCAGCATTAGAGCACCGCATTATCCAGGTGGTGGAACAGTATTTGGCCCGCACCCAAGAAGTTACGAGCAGCGGATGCCTCGTAAGATGAGAAGAGCTGCGCTGCGCTCGGCAATTTCGACGAAGGTAGCTGGTGATCAACTGGTAATAGTTGATGAGTTGACAGTAGACAGCATCAGCACTAAGGCGATGGTCGAGATAATGAAGAACCTGAATGCATCGGGTAAAGTGCTTATCGCTATCACGGATGTAACTGACGAGCTTATCAAGTCAGTCAGGAATATCCCTGGTGTGATGCTTCGCGTAGCGCCCGCTCTGTCAGTTTCTGAATTGCTCGATAGTGATCGTGTAGTGATGACCAAGGCTGCCGCGCAAGTTGTGGAGGAGGCATTTTCGAAATGAAAGATCCATATACCATAGTGCGACGCCCGCTGGTCACTGAGAAGAGTATGACCGGCGCAGCCGAGAACAAGTACACTTTTGAGGTAGATCCTGGTGCGAATAAGATCGAAATCGGGGTTGCCATCGAGAAGATCTTCAATGTAAAGGTGCAGAAGGTCAACACGCTGAGAGTCAAAGGCAAGACAAAAAGACTCGGCAGGTATCCAGAGGGCAAGACCCCGGATATGAAAAAAGCTATTGTGACTTTAGCACCAGGTCAGAGGATCGAAATATTTGAAGGTATGTAAGACTGAGTTTAATGTCAGGCTGTTGTAATTAATTCAGCTTGCCTTTCTGAACTCGGTCCTGGTATAGCCAGGAGGAAATTCCAGTGGCATTGAAACAGTTCAAACCCACTTCCCCTGGGCGGAGATACTTCACGGTATCGACGTTCGAGGAAGTTACAAAGACAGAGCCGGAGAAGTCACTGACAAAGCCGCTAAAGCGCTCCGGAGGCCGGAACGCACAGGGCAGAGTGACAATGAGACATGTCGGTGGTGGTCACAAGCGGAAATACCGCGTGATCGACTTCAAGCGAGACAAAGCTGAAGTTCCAGGAAAAGTGACCGCAATCGAGTATGATCCGAACAGATCGGCTCGTATAGCGCTTGTTACTTATGCAGACGGCGAGAAAAGATATATTTTGGCACCGCTTGGTGTAAGCGTTGGCGATCAGATCATATCTTCGGCAACAGCAGACATCAGGCCGGGAAATGCACTACCGCTTGAAAAGATTCCTTTGGGAACCTTGGTGCACAACATCGAGTTGGCTCCTGGTAAGGGTGGACAGCTCGCCAGAAGTGCAGGAAGCGGTGCGCAGTTGATGGCCAAAGAAGGTAAATATGCTACCCTTCGAATGCCGTCGGGCGAGATGAGGAACGTTTTGCTGGCTTGCAAGGCCACAATCGGCCAGGTCGGCAATGCTGATCACGAAAACATCTCACTTGGAAAAGCCGGAAGGTCCAGATGGCTTGGTATTAAGCCTGCGACCAGAGGTGTTGCGATGACCCCGAGAGACCATCCGCACGGTGGTGGTGAAGGTAAGTCGCCGGTAGGACGGAAGAGTCCGTCTACACCTTGGGGTAAGCCGGCACTCGGACGCAAGACTCGAAAGAAGAAGGCATCCGACAAGCTCATAGTGAGAAGAAGGAAGTAGGAGGAATAACAGGTGGCGCGATCGCTTAAGAAAGGCCCATACGCCGACCCGAAGCTCCTTGAGAAGATCGATCAGATGAACGCCAAGGGCGAGAAGAGGATCATCAAGACATGGTCAAGAAGGTCCACGATATTCCCGTCTATGATCGGTCACACGATTGCCGTACACGATGGCCGAAAGCACGTTCCGGTGTTCATTACAGAGAACATGGTGGGGCATAAGCTCGGCGAGTTCGCAGTGACAAGGCTCTATAGAGGTCATGGTCATCATACAGAACGTTCGACCTCCCTCAAGTAGGCCTGTAGGAGAATAGGAAATGGAAGCTACGGTCGCGAAAGTTCGCGATTTTGTGAGAAGAAAATTATCGGGAGAGCGAGTATGGCGCGTTGGCGTGCAGCTTAAAGCTGACACAGCCCAGGTGACAATATACAGCCCTGATAATCCAGAGAGATTTACTGAAGAACGCGATAAGAACCGCGAAGCATTGGCTGATATGCTCCAAAGAGAGCTAAAGCGGCAGTATGGTCGAGACTTCAGTGTGAATTATGTACAGGCGCCGACAGCGGTTGCAAAGTATATTCGCATCTCTCCTCGGAAAGTCAGACATGTTGTGGATGTTATCCGTGGGAAGCACGTCCAGGATGCTCTCGCCATTCTGCAGTTTTTGCCCAATGCAGCAGCTGAGACAGTGTCGAAACTGATCAAGTCTGCTGTGGCGAATGCAGAAAACAATCATCGGATGGATGCGGACATGCTTGAGGTAATGCATGTGCATGTTGATGAAGGGCCGACACTCAAGAGGCTCAGTCAGCGTGCAATGGGCCGGGCATACCGCATTGATAAGAGAACCAGCCATATTACGGTTGGCCTCGCCGAAAGTGAGAAGCCATCAAGGCTGTCCGGGCGAGGTAAGAGCGTTGCCAGGACCGTAGGAAAGGCACCAAGGCGCGGCACAAAATCGGAAGGCACGAGAACTAAACGTGCTGAGACCACAGCTCCGGCTGCTAAGGCAGCGGAAAGTGGTGCCAAGAAAGCTCCAAGGCGGCAGCAGCGCAAAGGAGGAGAGTAATTGGGTCAGAAAATTCACCCAACGGGATATAGGATCGGTGTTATCCGCGACTGGGACAGCCGCTGGTATGCCGATAAAGAGCGCGGAGCCCTGATAGCTGAGGACGCATCAATACGAAGCTTTATCAGAAAGCGGCTTGCTCAGGCCGGAATCTCGAAAGTTGAGATAGAACGGTCTGGTAACAGGGTGAAGGTCCTGTTGCGCACTGCAAAGCCCGGACTGATAATCGGACGCGGAGGACGCGGTGTTGATGAGGTCCGCGACAATATCCAGAAGCTGACCAACGGCAAGCAGGTGCATGTTGCTGTTGAAGAAGTACGGCAGCCGGAACTGGATGCACAGCTTGTTGCGGAATCGATTGCACAGCAGATCGAAAAGCGAATTGCTTATAAGAGAGCTATGAAGCAGTCAGTCCTCAGGACAATGAGAATGGGCGCGAAAGGAATCAGAGTTCGTCTGGCTGGTCGACTCGGTGGAGCTGAAATGGCTCGCGTAGAGATAGACAGGGCAGGAAAGATTCCGCTTCAGACGCTGCGCGCGGATATTGATTATGGTTTCGCGGAAGCGAAGACAACATATGGTCATATAGGCATAAAGGTCTGGATATACAAGGGCGACATTCTTCCAGGGCAGCGCAAAGTAGAGCAGACGGAAGAGGAAGTCATGGAAGCCCGCCGCAGAGAAATCAGAGAGCGCGGTGAGCGTGCTGAACGCAGAAAAGCTCGTGCTGAAGCAGGCGGCGAGCGTAGTCGTACTGGCGGTCGCGGTGGCCGTGGTGCTGGCGGTGGAAGAGGTACCGGCGGTGCTGGCGGACGCGGAGGACGAGGCGGTGCTGGTGGCGGTCGTCCACAGAAGGGAGGCGGCGCTTAAATGCTAATGCCCAAAAAAGTAAAGCACCGCAAAGCACAGCGCGGTAGTAGAGCCGGAAAGGCTAATTCTGGTAACAAGATAGATTTCGGTGAGTATGGTCTGCAGGCGCTGGAGAGTTGCTGGCTCACAGCTAATCAGATTGAAGCTGCAAGAATTGCAATGACCAGACACATCCGCAGAGGCGGACAGATATGGATTCGGGTATTTCCGGACAAACCAGTATCAAAGAAGCCAGCGGAAACAAGAATGGGTAGCGGAAAAGGCGCCCCTGAAGTGTGGGTAGCTGTTGTTAAGCCCGGCCGGATGCTATTTGAGATGGCCGGGGTCAACGTGGAGCTTGCAAAAGAAGCTATGAGACTTGCTGCTCATAAGCTTCCAATCAAGACCAAGTTCGTGACCAGGAAAGAGCAGAGTGAGATAAGTGAAGCAGTCGGAATTCAAGCGGCAACTGCAGTCGAGCACGAATAGCGAGCTGGAGCAACTGCTGAAAGAGGAGCGTAAGAACCTTTACGGGCTCCGCCAGCAGATTGCTATGAAACAGCTTAGCAATCCACTCGCGATCCGCGAGTCACGCAAGAAAATTGCGAGGATTCTCACTACAATGCGGAACCGCGAGCTGAATGAGGCTGGAGAACAGGCTAAGGCATGAACGAGAGAAATAGAAGAAAGGTCCGAATGGGCCAGGTTGTGAGCGATAAAATGGACAAAACGGTCGTTGTGGCCGTTGCGACGTTGGTCAGGCACCCGATCTATGGTAAGATCATGCGCCGAACCACCAAGTTTAAAGCTCACAATGAGCAAAACGAAGCCAGAGAGGGCGATGTAGTCGAGATTATGGAGACAAGGCCCTTGTCGAAAGACAAACGCTGGCGCGTATCGAGAATTGTAGAAAAAGCCAAGTAGTAGTGGGCAGCGGAATGCTGAGACACGAGAATCGTGGATTTGGCACCTGTTAAATTACTACTTAGAGCTTAAGAGGTTATCGGGATGATACAACCATATACGAGACTTCGGTCGGCGGATAACTCCGGCGCGAAGGAGATCCTGTGCATACGTGTTATGAAGGGATCTTCCGGGCATTACGCAGGGATCGGTGACATCATCATCGGCGCGGTAAAATCGGCAATTCCGAATGCAACCGTGAAGAAGGGCGATGTCGTAAAGTGCGTAGTAGTGCGAACAAAGAACCCGATCCACAGACCGGATGGCTCAATCCTTCGGTTTGATGAGAATGCTGCGGTTGTTGTTAATAATGCGCTAGAGCCACGCGGTACGCGAATATTTGGTCCGGTAGCTAGAGAACTCCGTGATAAGAACTTTATGCGGATAGTATCACTTGCGCCGGAGGTGCTCTAGATAGGTCAGGGACATGGGTCATGGGTGATGGGAATGCGTAAAAAGCGGAGTCCCTTGCCCCATGACCCACTACCTGCGAGGTAATAGACATGAGAAGAAAGTTCAGAGCTAAATACGAAGGCAAGTTTCGTCTGAAGAAGGAAGACGTGGTAGAGGTCATTGCCGGCCGTTACGAGGACAAAGGAAAGCGTGGCAAGATCATCGAGACCATTCCTGATGAAGGAAAAGTAGTTGTCGATGGCGTGAATATAGCTACGAAGCACCAGCGTCCGAGGCGGGCAACGCGCGCTACTCCGAAGACCCAGACGGGACTGATACATACGCCTGCGCCACTCAGCGCAGCGAAGGTAATGCTCGTGTGCCCCAAGTGCAGTAAAACGACAAGGATCAGCATGGGCGTAACGAGCGACGGTACAAGAAGCAGACGCTGCACTAAGTGCAACGAACTGATCGATTAATGAGGAGACGCTTCCTATGCCACGAATGAAAGATAAATATAAAGAGGAAGTTGTTCCCCAACTGATGAAGACCTTCGGCTATGATAATATAATGCAGGTGCCGAGGCTTACAAAAGTCGTCGTAAACATGGGGGTAGGAGGAGCAGTTCAGGACTCAAAGCTGCTTGATGGTGCTGTAGCTGATATGGCTACCATCACAGGCCAGCGCCCGATCATCACCAGAGCCAAGAAATCAATCTCGAACTTTAAGATCAGGGCCGGGATGAGAATTGGCTGCAAGGTGACACTGCGGGGCGACCGAATGTGGGAGTTCCTGGACAAGCTGTTCAATATAGTCCTCCCTCGTGTACGCGACTTCGGTGGGGTCAATCCAAATGCCTTTGACGGCAGAGGGAACTTCGCAATGGGACTCCGGGAACAGTTGGTGTTCCCAGAGATCAATTACGATAAAGTCGATAGAGTCCGCGGGATGGACATTATAGTGACTACAACGGCTAAGACAGACGAGGAATCGAGAGCATTGCTCCGAGCACTTGGGATGCCTTTTAGACAATCACAGGATCGAGGCTAGCGGGATAACCGAAAATGAAAAAGTACGCAATTGAAGCAATTCGGAATGTGGCAGTCGTAGGACACAGTGGAGCCGGTAAGACATCACTTATAGAGGCCTTGCTGTATACGACAGGTGCAATAGATAGACTCGGTAAGGTTGACGATGGAACCGCGACTACCGATTATGACCCGGATGAGATAAAGCGTAAAATAAGTATCAACACAGCAGTAGCTCCGTGTGAGTGGAGTGGGCGGAAGCTGAATCTGCTCGATACCCCTGGATATCCGGATTTTGTTGGAGACGTGGTAGGTGCTCTGCGAGTAGCTGATGGCAGCCTGATCGTGGTTGACGCGGTCGGCGGAGTTGAAGTCGGTACGGAAACCGGGTGGGATGTTGCCACATCCCGAGGCGTTGCCAGAGCCTTCTTCGTCAATAAGATGGAGCGCGAAAACGCAGACTTTAACAGGGTTCTGGAGCAGTTGCGGACGACATTTGGCCGGAATGTGGCGCCTGTACAACTCCCAATCGGATCTCAGGATTCGTTCCGGGGTGTTGTTGACCTTGTAGATATGAAGGCTTATATCTGGGAAGGCGGAAAACCTGTTGCGCAAGATATACCTGCAGATCTTCAGGGTCAGGCCCAGGAGCATCGTGAGGCACTGGTAGAGGTAGTCGCTGAAACCGACGATGAGCTTACAATGAAGTATCTGGACGGGGAAGAGCTGACTACTGAAGAGATCCGCACTGGTCTCGGAGTTGGTGTCATCGAAGGCAAGATTATCCCTGTTCTGTGCGGGTCAGGCTCAAAGCAGATTGGTCTTGCGACTTTGCTGGACTTTATAGCTGGTGTAATGCCGTCTCCTGCAGCAGTTGGACAAGTAGCGGGAACGAATCCTGCTGGAACTGAAGAGGAAACAAGGACTCCTGATGGTCCATTCTCCGCTCTGGTGTTTAAGACGATGGCAGACCCGTATGTTGGCAAGTTAACATACTTCAGGGTCTATTCCGGTAATCTTAAGTCTGATTCTACTATCTATAACTCTTCAAAGGGTCGTGATGAGAGAGTAGGACAGGTCTATTTTGTGAAGGGTAAGCATCAGGATGCAACGACTGAAGTAGGCGCCGGAGATATTGGAGCAGTTGCAAAACTTGCTGAAACGACAACAGGCGATACGCTTTGTGATAAGGCTAAGCCGATTGTTTATCCTCCAGTCGAGTTTCCAGCTCCTGTATACTCACTTGCAATCCGCGCAAAGACCAAAGCGGACGAGGACAAGCTTGGTCCTGCACTCAGCAAGATTGCTGATGAGGATCCGACATTCAACACCCGCCGTGAGGCTGCAACCGGTCAGACGCTCATCTCTGGAATGGGAGATACGCATCTTGATATAGTGACAGACAGGCTGAAGAGGAAATTCGGTGTAGAGGTAGAGACTGAGATGCCGAAGGTTCCTTATCAAGAGACGATCACGACGACATCTGAGGCCCAGGGCCGCCATAAAAAGCAGACAGGTGGCCGTGGACAGTTCGGAGATGCATGGGTCAGACTTGAACCTCTTCCCAGGGGCGGTGGTTATGAGTTTGTTGATCAGATTGTTGGCGGAGCGATCCCGAGACAGTGGATTCCATCTGTAGACAAGGGCATACAGGAGGCAATGTCGAGAGGCATTCTCGCTGGATACCCTGTAATAGATGTCCGCGCAACAGTTTATGATGGATCATACCACAATGTAGACTCATCGGATATGGCATTCCAGTTGGCCGGTATTCTTGCATTCCAGAATGCAGCACAGAAAGCTAACCCGGTGATACTGGAACCTGTAGTTGAAGCTGAGATTATCGTTCCTGAAGAGTATATGGGCGATGTGATCAGTGATATGAACACGAAGCGCGGCAGGATTCAGGGAATGGAGCCGATTGGCGGCGGTAAGCAGCGGATCAAGGCGACAGTTCCTCAGTCTGAAATGATGCGCTACGCAATCGACCTGAGATCGATTGCACGTGGTCGAGGTACTTTTAAGGCCGAATTCTCTCATTATGAGGAAGTTCCGGCTCATATAACACAACAAATAGTTGAGCAAGCTAAGAAGGCCAAGGAGGAGTAATTGGCAAAGCAAGCTTTAATAGAAAAAGCAAAGCGCAAACCAAAGTTCAAGGTGCGCAAGTATAACCGATGCAGCATTTGCGGTAGGCCGCGAGGCTATATAAGAGACTTCGGTCTATGCCGGATCTGCTTCCGGGAGATGTCACACAAAGGCCTGATACCAGGCGTGACAAAGTCGAGCTGGTAAGCCAGATTTTGAGGTTGAGGCATTAGATTTTTTGATGCAGAGATATGTTAAGACTCTGTCAGAAGGTATCTAACGCCTCGCACCGCAGAAAGTGTTATTAACTTGACGGGAGAGGGTGCCGCGTGGTAAAATACGACTTTGTGGCACCTACCCGTGGGAGGACTAAAGTAGAATGAGTGTTACGGATCCAGTGGCCGACCTCCTGACTCGGATTCGGAATGCGAACGCGGCAAATCACGATAACGTAGAGGCGCCGGCGTCGAAGCTGAATATCGAAATCGTGAAGATACTCCAGTCGGAGGGCTTCATCAAAGGGTACGAAATGGTTAAGGACGCAAAGTTCCCGACCATTCGGATCCATTTGAAGTACGGTTCGAAGAGGGAGAAGGTTATCACTAACCTGCGCAGAATAAGCAAGCCCGGGCTAAGGGTTTATACTAAGCGCCAGGAAGTGCCACGAGTGCTGAGAGGGCTGGGAATAGCCATAATCAGCACATCCAAAGGAGTTATGACCGATAGAGAGGCACGTCGCCTCGGAGTTGGCGGCGAAGTCCTTTGCTATGTTTGGTAACTAGCTTCCAGACTGCACTTAGAGCAAAAGAGAAGTTGCTTGAGCTGTGAGATGCATTCCGAAAGCTAGTACGGGGGTAACGAGATGTCAAGAATAGGTAAGTTGCCTGTCGTTTTACCTGCAGGAGTAACAGTGACGACAGACGACCATAAGGTAACCATAAAAGGTCCTGGTGGTGAACTGGTTCAGGAAATACACCCGGATATAACAGTAAAGGTGGAAGACGGTAAAATACTTGTCGAGCGACCATCCGATGCTGGACCGCACCGGGCGCTTCATGGCCTGACTCGCTCATTGTTGGCGAATATGGTCGAGGGAGTAACAAAGGGATTTGAGCGAGTGCTCGAAATCCGAGGTGTTGGTTACCGCGCTCAAATGCAGGGCGATAATCTGGTCTTGCAGGTCGGCTACTCTCATCCTGTAGAGATAGTGCCAAGACCTGGAATCAAGTTTGAAGTTGGCCAGGATGTCAACACCAGGCAGCCCTTTGTAGTAGTCAAAGGGATAAACAAGCAGGTTGTTGGTCAGCAAGCAGCGGAGATTCGCCGTGTAAGGCCGCCTGAGCCATACAAAGGCAAAGGTATCCGTTACAGGGGCGAGTATGTTCGGCTGAAAGCTGGAAAGCAGGGTAAGGCTGCAGGCAGATAGTGAGATAAGAGTGATGGGTAATGAGTGCAGGGAAGCCGAAAGCACCTACCGCTCATCACTCATCACTTGGAGAAGGTGTATGGACAAAAGAGAGGCGCTGAGGGAAAGGCGTCATAGAAGAGTTAGAAAGAAGATTTTTGGCACCGCTGAGCGGCCCAGGCTGAATGTTTATCGAAGCCTGGCAAACATCTACGCGCAAGTGATAGATGATACGGATGGAAAAACTTTGGTCTCAGCCTCGACCATCGACCCGGAAGTCCGGCAGAGAGTCAAAAGCGGCGGCAACATCGAATCTGCAAAGGTGGTTGGTGAGGTCGTAGCAAAGCGGGCGCTTGATAAGGGCGTCAAGCAGGTTGTCTTCGATCGCGGTGGTTATAAGTATCATGGCCGGGTGCAGTCGCTTGCCGACGCTGCCCGAGAGGCTGGCCTGGAGTTTTAGGAGGATATATGCCTAAGATTAATCCGGATACGCTCGATTTGACAGAGCAAGTCATCCGGACCAATAAGGTTCAGAAGACGCACAAGGGCGGACGTACGCTCTCATGGAACGTGCTTTCCGCAGTAGGCGATAAGTCGGGACATGTCGGTGTAGGACTGGGAAAAGCCAGAGCTATCCCGGATGCTATACGCAAGAGCATCGAGGACGCCAAAAAGAACATGATCGAGGTTCCGCTGGTGAATGGTACCATTCCGCATGAAGTGGAACTCTCGCTTGGCGCTTCTATTGTTATGCTGAAGCCTGCCGCTCCAGGTAATGGTGTAGTTGCCGGTGGAGCTATGAGGCCGATATTGGAGCTGGCCGGAATAACAGATGTCCTGGCCAAGTCACATGGCTCGGGAAATGCTATCAACACGGCGCGAGCTACTATGGAAGCGCTCAAATCACTCAAGAGAGCAGAACAGGTAAGCCGAATCCGCGGCAAGCGGATAGAGGAAATGGTACCTTGGATGCTCAAGCTGGAGGCTGTTGAAGAAGCTGCAGTAGAGGTAGAAACCGAACAGTCGGCGGAGACAGCCGGAGCACCGACGGAATAAATATTAGGTCATAAAGTATTAGGGGAACGACCAGATGATAAAGATTACTCTCAAACGGAGCGTGATCGGGTACGACAAGACACAGCGCATGACGGTCAAATCGCTCGGACTGGGGCGTGTAGGCTCCAGCGTTGTGCAGGAAGAGACCCCTGTGATTCTTGGAATGATCCGGAAGATCCCTCATCTGCTTACAGTAGAGCAGCTTGAGGCGCCGACGGAGGGCAAAGAATGAAGTTGTCAGATCTTAGACCGGCAGTGCCAAAGCAGTCTCGCAAGAGAGTTGGAAGAGGCATTGGTACGGGCCAGGGCAAGACCGCTGGAAAAGGCGCGAAAGGCCAAAAGGCTCGAAACCGTGTCAGACCTGGCTTCGAAGGAGGCCAGACACCTCTGCATAGAAGACTGCCGCAGCGCAGGGGCTTTAACAACAAGTTTGCGAAGACTTATGCCATCGTGAACTTGGAACAACTTGATCAGTTTGAAGCGGGAACGGTAATAGAGCCGGGTATCCTTAGGGAGCGCGGTATAATAAAGAAGCTCGAAGACGGGCTCAAAGTCCTTGCTGATGGTGAGCTGACAAAACCGCTCACAGTGCGCGCACACAAGTTCAGTAAGGTAGCCGAGGAGAAGATTAAGGCTGCAGGCGGAAGCACGGAGGTATTGTCGTAATGCTTTCATCGGTTCAGGCTGCGTTCCGGGTACCGGATCTTAAAAATCGAATAGTGTTCGTATTTTTGATGTTCGTAGTGTTTGTCTTAGGACTGCACATCCCTGTTGGAGTAAGTTCGGAAGCCCTGGAGCGCTTGGCAGGCCAAGGTGGACTGATAGGACTGCTGGATGCGTTCACTGGTGGTGCTTTTAAGAAGTTTTCCATCTTTGCGCTTGGGATTATCCCTTACATTAACGCATCCATTATTATGCAGCTTCTGACTATTGCGCTGCCACAGCTCGAGCAACTTGCTAAAGAAGGTGAGCCTGGCCAGAAGAAGATAAGGCTTTGGACTCGGTGGATGACCGGTATATTGTCTCTCCTGCAGGCTGCTGGAATGGCGCTTTATATTCAGCGGGCATCAGGTGGTACGGCATTTACTAGCTTGTGGCATGTAGGTCAGGTGGTAATCATACTCGCAGCAGGAACCGCGTTCCTGATGTGGCTCGGCGAGCAGATTACTGACAAGGGAATCGGCAATGGTGTATCTATCATCATCTTTGCGGGTATCATGGCCAGCTTGCCGTGGCAGATGGCGAATATATTTACCGAATACAAGGCTGGAACGGTTTCCATAATAAATATCATTTGTTTGTTTGCTGTTTTCGTAGCTACCATTGGAGCAATCGTTGCAGTAACGCAGGCACAGAGGAAGATACCGATCCAGCACGTAAAGCGTGTTGTTGGGAACAAGATGTACGGTGGACAGAGTTCGCACCTGCCGTTGAAAATCAATTCTGCAGGTGTTATTCCGATCATCTTTGCAATATCGCTGTTGATGTTCCCTCAGACGATAGCGCAGCTTCTGCCTGATTCTCAAGGATTTGTGGGTTCGGTTGTAGGAGTCATTAAGTCTATAGCACAGATATTGTCGCCTGGTCAGAGTATTTGGGGATCCCTGGCATATGCTGGGTTAGTTATATTCTTCACCTACTTCTATACAGCAGTCACATTTAATGTGCCTGAGGTTGCAGATAACCTGAAGAAGTGGGGAAGCTTCATCCCAGGAATCAGGCCGGGTAAGCCTACAATGGAGTACTTGGACCGGGTAATGACAAGACTCACGCTGGCTGGAGCAATATTCCTTGCACTAATTGCGCTTGCGCAGTATTATCTACCGGTGTGGGTTGGATTCCCCAACTTTACATTACTTGGAGGAACATCACTCCTGATTGTAGTTGGTGTGGCGCTTGAGACTATGCAGGCCATCGAGGCTCAGATGCTGATGCGCCATTATGAAGGATTTATCAAGTAATTTATACGAGTGGCAGGCATTGAGACGGTTGAAGATTGTATCGAAGGACTTGATGCCTGCAACTTGTGGACTCCAGAGGAGACGCGGGATTGCGTATAGTGCTGTTTGGACCGCCTGGGGCCGGTAAGGGTACCCAGGCGGGACTTCTGAGTGAGAAGTTTAACGCAGCCCATATATCCACGGGGGATATCCTCCGGGAAGCCGTTGCAAAAGGCACGGAAGTCGGGCTGAAAGCAAAAGGATATATGGACCGGGGAGAGTTGGTCCCGGATCATGTAGTCATTGAAATTGCAAAGCAGAAGTTGGCCGAAGTAGGTAAGTCGGGATTCATCCTGGATGGATTTCCCAGGACTGTGCCGCAGGCCGAAGCTTTGGATAAAGCGCTGGAAGAGCTTAATCTTCCTATAGATGCTGTAGTAAGCCTTGATGTACCTGAAGAAGAACTGGTAAGAAGGCTATCCAGCAGGCGTGTATGTGCAGGATGCAGCAAACCGGCGATGGTCGGTGCTATATCTACTGATACGGAGAGTATTTGCTCTGCCTGTGGAGGAGAACTGGTCCAGCGCGCAGACGACAAGCCGGAAGCGGTCCGCAATCGGCTTAGAGTTTATCAGGAGCAGACAGCTCCGGTTATGAATTATTATCGGGACCGTGGTCTTTTGGTCCAGGTGGATGCCACCGGAACAGTGGAAGATGTGCGAGACCGTGTAGTTGATGTTTTGAGTAAATGATAAAGATAAAAACGCCGGAAGAGATCGAAAAAATGCGAGTTGCAGGGCAAGTAGTTGCCCGCACGCTGGAAGCTTTAACAAGCTCAATAGTACCTGGAAAGACAAGAACAATCGATCTCGATAGGATGGCTGAAGAACTGCTTAAAGAGCAGGGAGCAAAGCCTTCATTCAAAGGCTACATGGACTATCCGGCATCAACTTGTATCTCGATCAATGAAGTGGTTGTCCACGGGATTCCGGATGAAAGGGTAATCCAGGCCGGAGATATAGTTGGAATTGACCTTGGAGCCATTGTAGACGGTTATCATGGCGATTCTGCGGTAACTGTACCTGTTGGTGAAACGACTGATGAAGTCCGAAGGTTGCTCAGAGTAGCCAGAGAGTCACTTTTTAAAGGAATTGCGCAGGCACGGGCAGGGAACTATATAAGGGACATATCCCGTGCGATACAAGAGTATGTAGAGCGTCATGGTTACTCTGTTGTAAGAGAGATGGTAGGGCATGGAATTGGCACGAAGATGCATGAAGAGCCGCAGGTGCCAAACTATGTTACATCGAGGCGCGGAGATATGCTGCAGCCGGGAATGACGCTTGCGATAGAGCCGATGGTTAACATCGGGACGTTTGAAATTGTCCATTTGCCTGACAAGTGGACGGTAGTAACCAAAGACAGATCTCTGTCTGCTCATTTTGAGCATACGGTTGCTATAACAGATAATGAACCTGATATACTCACACTGCGGCGTGAGGAGGGAGCGAGGCAGTAGAAAAAGTGGCCAAAGAGAAGGCGATAGAGGTCGAAGGTGTAGTAGCTGAGACTCTGCCGAACGCGATGTTCAAGATAGAGCTTCCTAATGGGCACAAGGTGCTCGCTCATGTCTCGGGCAAGATCAGAATGCATTTTATCAAGATTCTACCTGGAGACAGGGTACTGGTTGAGCTATCACCGTATGACCTGTCGCGAGGCAGAATCATATATAGATATAAGTGAAAAGTGTAAAGTGAAAAGTGTAAAGCCGTAGTATTATTGCTTTACGCCTCTTGCTGATTAGGAGTATTACGTTGAAGGTAAGAGCTTCAGTAAAAAAGATGTGTGACAAGTGCAAGATCGTCAAGCGGGAGGGAGTCCTGCGGGTGATCTGCAAGCAGTATCCCAAGCATAAACAGAGGCAGGGATAATGTTTTAGCCGCGAGCGGTGAGCCGCGAACAGCGAGTAGATAGTTGCTCGTTACTCGCTGCTCGGAGCTCGCCGCTCAATAAGATGGAGGTACGCGGAACTTGGCAAGAATTGCGGGAGTTGATCTCCCGAGAGACAAAAGAATCGAGATTGGCTTGACGTATATCTTCGGGATTGGGCTGACATCAAGCAGAAAAATCCTTGAGATTGCCAAAGTATCACCAGATACTCGGGTGCGCGACCTGACAGAGGGCGAGGTATCCAAGCTGAGAGAGGTTATTGAGCGAGAGTACCAGGTTGAGGGAGACCTCAGACGGCAGCTTTCGATGAGTATCCGCCGGCTTATGGAGATTGGCTCGTATCGTGGTCTAAGGCATCGCCGAGGACTGCCGGTGCGTGGTCAGAGGACCAGCACGAATGCCCGAACCCGAAAGGGACCGAAGCGCGCGGTTGGCGTCAGGCGCAAGAAGAAATAAGACTTAGTATCAGGTGTGAAGCAGTAGTGTAAAGCTGCTGGATAAAGGCTAGAATACTTTACGAATCTGCTCAGCACTTACGGTAATAACTAGGGGGAAACAGGCTTGGCAAGAAGAACAGCGACGACGGGTAGGGGCAAGCCCAAGGAAAAGAAGAACATAGCGCAGGGTGTAGTCCATATCCAGAGTACGTTCAATAATACAATCGTGTCGATTACCGATACATCAGGAAACGCGATTTCCTGGGCAAGCGCTGGCACGGTTGGGTTCAAGGGAACCAAAAAAGGAACACCGTTTGCAGCTCAGATGGCAGCGGAATCAGCCGCCAGAAGAGCCATGGAACATGGGCTGAAGCGGGTTGATGTATATGTAAAAGGACCCGGTTCGGGTCGTGAGACGGCGATTCGGTCACTTCAGGCCGTGGGGCTGGAAGTGAGTCTTATCAAAGACGTAACACCGATACCGCACAACGGCTGCAGGCCGCCGAAGCGGCGCCGGGTATAACCATTTCTGATCCCGGATCTTGGATTGCGGACTTGCTATGGTCCGCAGTCCATGCTCCGGGATCACGGTGAGTTTCTAAGGAGAACAATTACAGTATGGCAACGCAGGGAACGCCTGTCTGCAGACTGTGCAGGCGCGAAGGTGAGAAGCTCTACCTCAAGGGAGACAAGTGTTTCTCCCGGAAGTGTCCGGTTGAGCGGCGCCAGTATGCGCCAGGCCAGCACGGGCAGGCGAGGCAACAGAAGCTTTCCGATTACGGAATCCAGCTTCGCGAGAAACAGAAAATGCGCCGAATTTACGGCGTGCGCGAAGGTCAGTTCCGTAACTATATGAAGGAAGCCATTCGACGAAGAGGCGTTACGGGTGAGATTCTGCTCCAGTTGCTCGAAACGAGACTGGATAATGTAGTCTACAGGCTCGGGATCGCTTCGTCCAGAGCTCAGGCTCGACAGTTGATTAACCACGGTCATATCCTGGTAAACGGTAAGCGGGTAGATATACCATCATTTCTCGTTAAGCCGGGTAATACCGTCGAGGTAGCAGAGTCTGCTCGAAAAATGCCGCCAATTCTGGCTTCGGTCGAGAGTGCTGGGGGTAGAGCGCTTCCTGCATGGCTTCAATTCGATGCTAATCAGATGAAAGGCACTATCGTCTCAACACCAGTTCGTGATGAGATCGATACGGATGTCCAGGAGTCTCTGATCGTCGAGTTCTATTCAAGATAAGAAACGGGGTGGATCAACTATGGATATGGTGACACCGCGCATAGAGACGCTGGAGGAGAACGATACTTACGGCAAGTTCGTTATCGAGCCGCATGAGCGGGGCTTCGGCAACACGATCGGCAACGCACTACGTCGTGTTATGCTCTCCTCTATCCCGGGAGCAGCTATCACTACTATAAAAATAGATGGTGTGCTGCATGAGTTCTCGACGATTCCGGGAGTGAAGGAAGACACAACAGAGCTTATTCTGAACCTTCGCGAGATCAACGTCAGAATGGAATCTGACGGCACAAGACCGGAGCCAAGGACTATCGAAATCGATGTCCACGGACCTGGTGATGTGACTGGCGCTGATATAAAGACGCCGCCGGAGGTTGAGATAGTAAATCCGGAAGTTCATATTGCTACACTTGATGACGAGACCGCTCATCTCAGGATGGAAATGACCGTTGAAATGGGTAGAGGTTATGTTCCGCCTGACAAGCAGGAACGCGCGAAGCAGACAATAGGTCTGATTCCTGTTGGTGCATTGTTTACACCGGTCAGGAAAGTAAGTTATAACGTCGAACCGACTCGTGTGGGACATAAAACGGACTATGACCGGCTGGTTATGGAAGTATGGACCAACGGAACGATTAGACCGAGTGATGCAATCAGTGATGCTGCGAAGATCCTCGATAAGTATTTGAGGATGTTCTTCGATTTTTCGAGCAGCCCAAGGGCCGGATTCGTGGACTTCAGCAGTGAAAGCACAATGGCCGGACCGCAGGCTCCTGATGCTCGGATTGAGGAGTTGGACTTCTCTGTACGGACATACAACTGCCTTAAGAAGGCTAACATCCTTACAATAGGAGAGTTGGTCCAGTACAACGAGACCGATCTGATGAACATCAGAAACTTCGGTAAGAAGTCGCTCAATGAAGTCAAAGATAAGCTGGCGATGCTTGGGTTGAGCTTGAGAAAGTCTAAAGATGGCGGCCCCAGCATTGCACTTGCTGAAGCAGATGAAGAGGCCGACGAGGATGATACCATCGAGGCCGAGGATGAGACACCGGAGGAGGAATAGCCTCGCCGGGACACCTGGATAAAAGGTAGGTTAACTGAGGATGCGACATAGAGTAGCTGGTAGGAAGTTCGATCTGCCGACTGATCAGAGGCTTGCTCTTCTGAGAGGTTTAGTCAGATCGCTCCTGCTGCACGAGAAAATAGAGACGACCGAAACACGTGCCAAAGACGTGAGGAGTATTGCCGAGAAGGTCATTACAACGGCAAAGAAGAACGATCTTCATGCGCGCAGACAGGCACGCAAGGTGCTGAATGACGAGGACCTTGTCAAGAAGCTGTTCGATCAGATCGCGCCCAAGTTCGCCGATCGACCGGGAGGCTATACTCGGATGACAAAGATCGGCTTCAGGCGCGGCGATGCTGCTCCGATGGTCAAGCTGGAACTGGCCACGGAAGAATAAACAGGTGTGTGGTGTGAGGTATGAGCGGATTTCCGCCATACCCATACCCCATGACCATGATCCAGAAGCGAAATATTAAAGTAGTAGTCGAATATGATGGCACCGACTACTTCGGTTTTCAAAGACAGCCTGGAAGGCGCACAATCCAAAGAGAGCTTGAGTGGGCGCTGTCCAGGATTACGAAAGAGACCATCAAAGTGGTGGGAGCCGGCAGGACTGATGCCGGAGTTCATGCACTTGGACAGGTCATAAGCTTTAAGACTGAAGGCACGATTCCGACGGAGAGGATTCCAGTCGCGTTGAACTCTCTGCTCTCAAGAGACATAGTGGCTCGGAGCGCAGAGGAAATGCCGCCGGAGTATCATGCAAGGTACTCTGCAAAGTCCAGAGCTTACAGGTATGTGATTTTAAACGATGAGGTGCCTTCAGCTTTATTTGGCAGGTTTACGTGGTTTATTCCACACAAGCTGAACCTGGACAGTATGGCGGAAGCAGCAGAGTATCTGGTAGGAAAGCACGATTTTACATCGTTCTCTGCGGCTGATATGGATACACCGACCAGAGTTCGGGAAGTCATGAGTCTGGCGGTAGGAAAGCGGGACGAACTCGTCGTATTCGATATTATGGCTAATGCGTTTTTGCACAGTATGGCCAGGATAATCGTAGGAACGATTGTTGAGGTAGGATTGGGCAGGCGCAAGCCAGAAGAAATCAAAGATATTCTTGATGCAAAAGACCGGCGGCTGGCCGGCAAGACGGCGCCCCCTCAGGGGTTGGTGCTGATGGAGGTAACTTATTAGATGAGAACATATCAGGCCAAGCCACACGAGATAGAACAGAAGTGGTATGTGGTGGACGCAACTGATAAGCCGGTTGGCAGGCTAGCATCTCAGGTGGCAAAGATTCTGAGAGGAAAGCATAAGCCGATTTTTACTCCGAATGTAGACATAGGCGATTTTGTAATCGTCATCAATGCGGGGAAGGCGAAGCTGACTGGAAACAAAGCAGCAGAACTGATTTATTGGCACACGATGTATCCGGGTGGCCTGCGAAGTGTAAGCCGAGGCAAGATGCTTGCTGAGCGCCCAGAGCGGGCAGTTCACAGGGCAATCAAAGGAATGCTTCCACACAACAAGCTGGGAGCAAAGATGGTCCGCAAGCTCAAGGTTTATGCTGGCCCCGACCATCCACACGAAGCGCAGCAGCCCGAAAAGTTGGAAATTTAGAGGAGGATTAGCCTTTGGAGGAGACCGCAAGATACTACGCCACAGGCCATCGCAAGAACGCCACGGCTAAGGTCTGGCTGACCCCCGGTGAGGGCAAGATCGTCATCAACGGTAGACCGATGAGTGAATATCTTGGCCGAAAGACACTGGAGATGCTGGTACTACAGCCTTTCGAAGCAGTCGATGCAGTTGGAAAGTATGATGTTAATGCGACGGCTATTGGAGGCGGCATCAGCGGGCAGGCTGGAGCAGTCCGACACGGGATTGCCAAAGCATTGCTTGAGGCTGGTGCTGACATGAGGCCTACTCTGCGCAGGCTTGGCTACCTGACCCGCGATCCCAGGGTCAAGGAGCGCAAGAAATACGGGCGCAAGAGGGCACGAAGAGGCTTCCAGTTCTCAAAGCGTTAAAATTGATTATCAATCGTGGGTTTTGGCTCTTCAGGAGTCTAAAAACTTGGATTGCAAGTTATCGGCAGCCCGTTTGTTGACGGGCTGCCGTCATTTCACATCTTCACACAGCCAAAATTGGCTCAATTTAACCCATGCTCTGAAAAATATATCTGCAATTATTGACATATTTGTTGCCCGACTACTACAATCGTGATGGTTACTCGTTTCGGGAACAGACCAGGCAATTCTAACGTCTGAAAAGAGGTTGTTGTCCGCCCGATAATATACTTTGGATGTAATTACCTGCATTGACTTTTAAGCCCGGAGGAGACAGTTCTTGAGATATCTTTTTCTTTGCATCTTCGTTATTCTGGTATTTGGGACATCAGCGCTGGCTGATGACGTGATTACTCTGGAGTTGGAGACACCGGGGATCAACAATCCCGAGCCTAAAGAAGAAGCTGCTCAGACGGTTGAAAAGACCGTTACCACGGTCAAAGGACAGAAATCAGAAAAACCTCGAAAAGTTGGGCGGATTGCAGTTGTTACGGTCGATAACGTGCCTATATACTCTCTGCAGAATACCAAGTCCAAGGTATATTCGAATTGCAGGAAAGATATGTCTCTTGCCATTGTATCCACATCAGGCTCATGGTATGGGGTGTTGATGGTCGATGGCAGCATTGGCTGGATTCAGGCCAGCAAAGTCAAGCTTTTAGACTACACTACTGTTCTGCCTGAGATTCAAAGAGGTACGCTGCCAAGCAGAGGTGGTAGTTACACTCGTGGACAGGATAACCCCATTGTCCAGACAGCGCTGCAGTATCTGGGTGTGCCATATGTCTATGGCGGAACATCATCTACTAATGGGATAGACTGTTCGGCATTCGTTCGGATGGTATACGCTCAGTTTGGTGTCAAGCTCCCGAGGGTTTCACGAGACCAGGCGAATGTTGGAATACCTGTATCTCCGGATGATATCCAGCCTGGAGACAGGTTATACTTTGCCTGCAAGCACTCTTATGTGGACCACTGCGGGATTTACATAGGCGATGGATACTTTATCCATGCTTCAGCCTCTCGCGGCGGTGTTGCTGTCGATGATTTGAACAGCAAGTTTTATTCAAGCACTCTTGTTGCGATAATGAGATAATCTTCAGGGCCGGACTCCGGCCCTTTTCCCTCACTTAACCGTATTTATCAGCCTCTACTATCAATAGCGTTATTGCTGCTGCAGTTATTTAACCTTAGTTCAACCTCTTTTAATCTACCTCATGCGTTTAATGCTGCTGAGCTTGTGGTAATATATCTCAGGCCAGAACAATGGTAACAATTACTGGGAAAGAAGAGGTAGATAAGATATGCGTAAAATGACAGAAGACAATGCTAAGGCAGCATTTGCTGGTGAAAGCCAGGCACATGTTAAGTATCTGGTGTTTTCTGAGAAGGCAAAGCAGGAAGGAAAACCTAATGTGGCGAGGCTTTTCGCTGCGGCATCTTATGCAGAGCAAGTCCATGCTGCACAGCATCTTCGTGTTATGAAAGGTATTGGCTCGACGGCTGAAAACTTGACTGCTGCTGTATCCGGTGAAGGTTTCGAAATAGATGAGATGTATCCTGCATACCTGTCGGTAGCTGAGGCTCAATCCGAACCTGCAGCCAAGACGAGTTTTCAACGAGCTTTTGAGGCTGAAAAGGTTCACAAAGAGCTTTACCAGCAGGCCAAAGAGGCTGTTGAAGCTGGTAAGGATGTTGAACTTGGCGATATCCTGGTTTGCCCGACTTGTGGGTTTACTACAGAAGGTACAGTGCCGGAAAAATGTCCTCTGTGCGGTGTAGGTTCGGACCGATTTATTAAGTTCTAGTCTCTAAGGTTTCCTGCTTCAATAAGGAACTTATTTAGAGCAATTTACGTAATATTCATAGCACATACGCTGGTAAAGCCTTTCCTTTCGGAAAGAGATCTTTCCCCGTCCAAAGAGAGATCAGCTGAACAGCCTCCTGAAGGAACCCCGTGGGCGGCCGCTTGGCCTGCGGGGTTTTTCTTGTACTATGCGGTTACTGTTTCGCTGGCTCGGTCTTTTTTGCTCCCAAATCATCCCAGTATAACGGTGCCCATTTGGCTGGGATATCCGGTTTGCCTGCTTTTGTCCATGCCCATGTGTAAAGCGCTGCAAGCCTGGCTGCACCTTGTGAAAGCTGATTCACAGCCATTGGTTTGGCTATCCGGGCAAAGTCATCGTAATAGGCAGCGTTGTAAGACTGTGTCTTGGCTCTTGCTTCTATATCAGCCTGGTTGAGCGCGTCCACTTTGCTGTGGGTTTCTATCATCCATGAGAAGACGGATTCCCAGGGGTCGGTAATAATCGGCGGGATGCCTGGAGTGATGTCCTCAGAGCTGACAAACCTGTCCAAAACCTCAAACTCAAACCTGCCATGCAGTCCATCCTGTGCATCAGTCAGGCCGTCATAGTGCTTGGTAGTGTGAAGCGGCATGTGCAGGTCGGCAACATAGTGCGAGAGGATGCTGGACTGCACGGCTATCTCCTCCAGGTCTTCTTTACGGAACGCTTCAGAAAGGCGATAAGACCGTTCAACGATAGCCCAAGGGAGGACACCCCAGTTTATCATATTTTTCCTACCGTATTTTGCTTCGGCGTCTTTGAAGCTTCGCGGGATGTCTGTAAAACCGGGCATGGTACTGTAGTATTCAAGGTTGATGAAATGCCGGAAGGACTCATCAGCCCTATGAGTATCTTTCCACCAGTCAGGGAGGACAGCCAGCGCAATTATCATCCGGCTGTTCTTTTTATAGAAAGGCTGAAGCTCTTCGGGAATGGCTTCTATAGCGGCTGAAGTGACATAATCATGGCCGGCAGACCCCCATGGGTATGAAGGCACTGCCGAGATAAGAAAGACGACCAAAAGCCATAATGAAGCGATACAGCCAGTCCGCAGGCTATTTCTGATTATCATACGGTGTCACCTGAACAGTGTAGTAACCGGTGTCCTTATGTCCTCTCCAGTATTCAAGGTTGAAATCAGTTATGTTCATCCAACCGTAACGCACTGTATCGCCTGATGTTACCTTGAACATAACAGCGCCGTTGGCAGTCCAGTTGGATATGAAACCGTAAGGGCTGTCATCGAGCTTCCAGATGCCGTTGGCATCAGTTTTCCCTGTGAATGCTGGTTTTTCCGGTATCCAGGGGTTGCCATATTCTCTCGATACTGACCGGAAGTACTCGACCTTTGCCCTAGAGACCGGCTTGCCGGATTCATCGACGATTTTGAACTCATGTTTGGATGGAATATCCACCAGGAAGTTAGCAAAGAATCCCCGGCGAACTCCGAGGTCTCTGTTGAATGAGGCAGCGCAGTGTTCACCCCAGAACCTGTACCCGCTGTCCCATTTGACTTTGTCATGGCCTATGTTGTTGTCATGAGCATAGTTGCCGGAGAACATCATAATGTCAGGGAAGCCATGGGGAGGCATGTAGCCCAGCCCAGGAACGGCTTTATTACGCTCTTTGGCAATCGGCAACAAATAGTAGTCTGGTTGGCCTAATTGATGGCCTAACTCGTGGAAGAGCGGCCATTCAGGACCAAAAAGCCACTGAGGCTGCGCTTCGTAGAAGTTCAGACCTTTATCGTTCTTGGTGAGAAGTCCGTTTGTGAAGCCCCAGACTCCATCGCAGCCGCCATCTACGTTGTTTGACGGGGCATGAGTGCCTCCTGGGTCTTCATAGCTGTTCGGCAGGATGACGATCTTATCTAACCTTACCCGGACTTTGATCCCTTCGGGTGTTGCGGGATGGATCTCATCCCGGAATGTCCGGTTCATCTCGCGCACTTGATACTGAGCCCAATCCTCCCAGCAGTAAGAGTCCAGCCCGGATTTGATTGTATCGAACCAGTTGTATACATCCTGCTGAACGAAGAAGTGGAGTGCCAGTGCGTTGATCTGGTCTACTACAAAGTTATTCTTCTCGGATATTTCTGTTATGATCTTCGGGCGGTCTACCTCGAAGGAAACCCAGTGATCTCCGTCCTGCCAGGTCCATTTAAGCTCGAATTTGGCTTCTTCTCCGGGGGCAAGCGGTCTGGATACTCCGTTTTTTGCTTCTTTGCCATCTATTAGCCAGTGCCAGTCGTATTCAGGAGTCGGACGAGTGCCTTTATTCTTAACATGAGCGGTAAAAGTGACCTGTTCGCCTGGTTTCGGCCATTTCTGGACGTCCTGATTGACGACTGGCGAAGAAGCCGGATTGCCTTTGTTGCCTTCAGGACCTTCATCGACCTCCTGCCATTCGATTTTCGTTCCAGGATACTTGGGGTTGCGTTCGATGTAAATTACCGAAAGGTCCGGCAGGTCAGGTTTTGGCGCTCGGAAGTCAGGCAGCGGCGCTGACAGCGCACTTACAGCAGTTGAGATGGTTAAGAGCAATGTGAGGAGAACACGGTTTTGCATCCAGATGTCTTCCTTTCTAAAAGTAATGTTGAAAGGAGCCACTATATATACATTCGGCGTGACAATCGGAATTACCTGCTTTAACAATAGGTCTTTATGATTTGTGTGTGAGACTACAGCTAACGCTCATCCGGTATTACTGCTACTGGCATTTCGCCTCTTGCAAGCTGGCCAATTTTACGTTTATTTAGGTCCAGGACCAGGATCTGATCATCCAGTTGGTATACTACTATGTTGTCAGGTAGTATAGTAAAACTTGATGCTCTCCAGAAAGCTACAGCTGTTTCAACAGTCATATCCATTCTTTCACCAGTATATTCATTGACCATAGTTGGTCCCCGTTCCCATTGGTAATTTCTAATGGTTATCTCCCAATCTACTTGATCTTCTGGACGCAGATCAATATAGAAATCACGCTCGAACCTGCCTTCAGGCCGTTTTTCGAATGATTCCAGAAGCAGTTTTCCTCGGCCATCAGAGTCGTACAGGCTCCAATACTTACCATCTTCGGATGGTTTGGCTACCAGCTTAGTGATTTTAATTTTTGGATGAAATACCTTCCTCCGCTCTGAGCCATCTATATTGATGCGGTATACATCACCATCGTCAGCTACATAGTGAATGATTGCCGGATTGCCTTTAACAAACGTTAAACTGTTATCGAATTGTATGCTGGGTGGTAATCCTGTAGAAGATACACTCAAATAGAAAGGCACTAAAACTGCATAAGATGCTGCTTGGGCAATTATACTAGCTTTGAGTGACGTATTTAATAATAAGCGGCTTTTTCTATTTTCATTTTTCAATGCAAATCGGACAAAAGGCCATTCAAACAATACAGTGAGTACGAAGATTACTACTATATTGATATAAATGAATTGGTCTAAGTATCGCAGTGGTACATGCCACAAGGTTCCAGCAAGGTTACTACCGGCAATGCCCATGAATATTATTGATCCGCAGATCATAGAGAAGTAGTTCGCCAGAACCATCATTCCACAGGCCTTTATTACCTTAACCTTGAACAGCAATGCAATCAACAATCCCTCTAGAATCCCGATAAACAGATTTCCAAGAACTAAGTGATTTATCCCTGCTGTCATTAATGGTGTAAGACCATTAGCCCATAAAGCGGTGGGAATAAATAGTAAACCTGCTGTCAGCACAGCCTTTAGTTGCCAATTACAAGTGCTTTTGTTTGTCATTTGAAAGTCTCCATTTGCCTGTTAATCTTTATTATGCTTTTCTCTGGCTCGTCTTTTCGCTTCCAGCAGGCGTGATGTTGGATCTATAGGCTGCTCAGGTTGATCTACAGGTTCTGATTGTTCCTTTGCAGTCTGCCGCACTCTCGTCTTTGGTTTTTCTTCAGTAACTACAGGTCTAGCCCATTCCGGCCTTTCCCCAGCAGGTTGTCTGGATTTTTTTACACTTAAGAGCTGGTCTACCGATTCTACTCCGGCAGATTCTTCGTCCGGTTTCGCTGCTTTCTTCTTTGTTTTAATCAGCTTGAGTGCCTTATTTACCAAAGCCAGAACTTCGGAGCTGTCCATAGCAAGACGGCGCACTGCGACATCAAGAGGGAATAACAGCAGTCCAACCAGCGCGAATGTCCACCATAGGTCAGTAGGTACACGGGCCTGTTTGATGTTGCGCCGGAAGACTTCCGATGGTTTGATGTCCAGCTTGCCGTTAGTCATTTCAGCTAACCGGGTCAGAAGCCGTTCGTTCGTCTGTATATCTTTATACTCTGGAGGGTAGGGGATTGTGATTGAACTGGATTGCGCGATGACATCTTTCCCCTTGCGCTCGATTATGTTTACCGTGTATGTGCCGACATCTCTAGCGGGAAACTCAGCTTCGTATCGTCCGGGAGCGGTCTGTTCCAGGTGAAGATTATGGGACTTCATATCCGGGCCGATCAGCCTGCCTTCCAGCTTCAGGAAGTTGACGAACTGCCCCTGTTGGTCTACTACGTCAACAGTCACCTTGCCGCGCGCGCGTTCTATATCGAGAGTCGTCTGGAAGTTGGCTTGTCCGGTCTTCTTCATCGACCACCGGATTGCCTGCGCCCAGAACCTTGTGAACCCATCCCACTCCAGCCAGCGCACAGCCCATCTAGGTTTGGCATCGGATGTGAATGCTATCGACCTGCCGAGCCCATACTGCCACTGAGCATAGATGGGATCATCTTTGTGAGAGATCATCGGCACATCTGCGAGGCCTTTTGGGCTTGTAGCGACGTAACCGAGTAGCGGCGGCATGGAATCCCAGTCTATCCCGGCTAGAACACTTGCAGACGGGTCAACCTTTGGCCGGAACGGTTCTTCTATCAACAACGATTTTGAGACAAGCAATACATCCCTGGTGAATATATACGGAAGTTCAGCAGCTTTTCGGGCAAGGTAGAAATTGCCGCCTCCGGCTCTGGCCATGTCCTTCAAAAATGGGACATCCTTGCCGTCTCCGATAGCAACTGCAGTGACGGTAATTCCTTCTTTTTGCATTTTGGCGGCAAGTTTTATGCATCCGCCTGGTTCGTCGCAGTCTCCGCCATCGCACAACATAATCACGTGCTTCTGACGAGTGCCTGACTGACGAATCAGATTATATGCAGCCTTAAGCGATGGATAAACAGTGATTCCACCACCTGCAGCGTTTACTGTAGAGATTTGAGCAGCGACACTATCCTTATTCTTTGCCAGCGTCAATGGCACTGTTACAGTGGGATAATCATGGCAGAAGATGACTCCGACCTTATCTATTGGCTGCATGAGCATAACTACGTTGACAGCAGCTTCGTTGGCAAGGGATATCTTGGTTCGGCCGTTTTCCTCTATACCCATAGAGCCGGATTTGTCGATGACTATAACTACAGAAAGCGTTGGAACAACCTTTTGTTTTCGGATGGACATATCCACCGGCAGCGTGCGCTCTATTGGTGTGTTGAAGTAACCGCCAGCGCCGAAACTGCTGTCGCCTCCGACCATCCCGAAGCCAATTCCCAAATCCTTGACGCCGGATTCGATGATCTTCATCTGTTCCGGGTGCATTGCTGATGCCATAACGTCAGACAATATGACAGCGTCGTAATTGCGAAGTTCATCGAGAGATATCGGGATTCCGCTCTGGTTGCGAACTTCTACATCTATGTCACCTACACTGAGTGCTTTAGCGGCATGCACAGCCTGACCGGGCTTTCCTTCTACGTAAAGCACCTTTGGCTTGCCCCGGACTTCCGTTACGCCTATCGCCTGGTTATTCTCAGTTTGGGTATCGGCATCGCTTTCCATAAATGCTGTAAATGTATAAACACCGGCTTTGTCTATCGTTTGCTGGAAGCTGAATACATTCTTGCCTGGTGAGAGCGATACTGTTTTGCGGTCTACAGGTTCCCCGTTGCGCAGCAGCCGGACTTCTGCATGGGCATCTGTCCTTGCCGATGCTATCAGTTTAAGCTCAAAAGGCTCTCCTATCTTGACTTCGCCAGGTGCGACCATCTTATCAAACAGCGTCTCTTTCTGAAGGTTGTTGTTGACTGGGATTACATCAATAGTGATTCCTTCTGTGTCAGCCATCGCTGCCTGATCTAGGGCTTCTCCCAGGTTTTCGTTACCATCCGAGATAAGCACAATCCGCTTTGATGCTTCTGCCGGAAACGACGCTATGGCAAGCCCAAGCGCTTGGGAGATGTCCGTATAAGATGTAGATGGCTCAGACCTGATTCTGTCTATTTTGCCGACTTGAGATGGAGCCAACTCTACCGATGCGTCAGATCCGAATGCAATGATACCGATGTAGTCTTCCTGCTTTTTATGCTTTACCGCTTCTCGGATGTAAGACAGCGCTTCCTGCCGTTTTTCTATCGGTATGCTGTCCGATATGTCCAAAACGAAGATGACAGCCATCTGCTTGCTGGACTTTACCATCTGGATGCCTGATATGGCTAAGACCAGAAGCACTATTATCAGGACACGAAGCCCGAATGAGAAGTATTTACGGCCTTTCGATAGGTCAGCAAGACTCACTTTCGAGAACCGCCAGGCAAGGTAGACCAATGGCGGAAACAGCAGAAGATATATGGGCTGGGTGAACTGGATCATCCCAACCTCCTATGGAACGCATACCACTCGAATGAGAGCAGCAGAAGCCCTAAAATGAGGAACAGCCGCCAGTATTCTGCATTCGTTTTTATACCTTCGGAAGACTGCTTTACTTTGCGCTCGCCAAGTGCGAGTTCACCTTTGGGCGTAATATCGGATTCTTGTGGTGAGAGCAAATTACAAGCAAATTCGTAAGTCTTATTTCCTACTTTGACTTTGTATACTCCAATCCGTTCAGCGCCATCGTAGTGAGTAGTGCCTCCATTTGTCACGATGACAGTAGACTGCCCTTCTGGGTCGGTGATGGTAATTTTCTTTTCACCATGTGGGTCTAATGGGATAATATCTCCTGCTTTTACTGACAGATTTTGAATCGAAGAATCGCTTCCAGTAAGCCATTCCGTACAGTTGATGATTAATACAGGGAAGCCTACCCGAAGCGGGAAGTCGGATTTTAATAAATCCCAACCGAGCATCACGAACCGTCGGCCATCCCGTTCTCCGGCAGCAGCGATAGTCCCTCCTTCACATTCCACCAACTCCTGTCCCCATCTCGTGACTGATAAAGCTTTGGCCTGTGCAATCTGAGTTGATGAGAAATCGACAAACCTGGTAGCCGGATGGGTTTTTGACCAGTCAGCAACAGATGGATGCTGTAATGAGCTTTTCAACTGAGCCGGGGCCGCTTTGCTGTCTGTGTTAATCAGCAGATAGCCGCCGCGAGGGAGTGTATCAGGTGGTTTGATGCCATCGAACACGCATATTTTATAACGCGACAGGTCTGCCGGTGCTTCTGCAGCTTTTACTACCTCGGAATATGGGTTAACATTAAGCGCTCTTTCGAGAAATATGTTGCCTTTGGTCACCAATAAAACGGAAATCCTGCGCGGTGGTGTGAGATAGATGTGCGCTATGTTGTCTGATGCCAGGTCATCCTTTATATCGAGTTTGACTGTAAGCCGACCATCCGCCTGAGGCAGTTCGGGCAGTATTTCCTGCTTTGCCGCACCTTTATCTATCGATTCCTGTCGGCTGTCTATCAACTTATCATTCAGGTAGAAGTCTAGAATATAATCTCGTTTGCGATCTGAGAAGTTTTTCAAACCTACAAACACCTGCTGTGTGCCTGCGAGAGTCCTTCTTGCATCGAGTGCAATTATCCCGACATTGTCCGACCGTTTTCCTACCCTGATAAAGGTAATCTTAGCATTTCCGGGCTGCAAATCCGAGGTTGAGTCTATTCCTCCATCAGAGATAACGATGATTTGCGGGTTCTGCTTTTTTGCGACAAGTGATAGTGCAAGGACCATAGCCTGACGTATATTGGCCTGAGTATCGCAGGGCTTGAGAGCGGAAATCGCATTTGCAAGCGCTTTTTTGTCGGACGTAAATGAGCTGATTACCCGCGTTTTTGCTGATGAAGTGATTACAAGGATGCTATCTCCCTTGCCCATCCTGTCTACTGCAGCCAGGGCTTTTTGTCTGGCTTCATCAAATCTTGACTTTCCAGAATCAGTCGCGCTCATACTGGCAGATGAATCGATGATGATGACGATATTCTGGCCTGCCAGTCCTGTTGTCCGGGCAAACGGTCTGGCAAGCGCAACGACTGCGAGAACAATCACGGCCAGTTGAATGAACAGCAGCAGGTTCTTTTTGAGCTTTTGGAACGGCGCATTGGCTTGAACATCCTGAATCGCCTGTTTCCAGAGGAAAACAGACGAAATAACACGTTCTTTGCGCTTTAACTTTAATAAATATAGCGCAATAATAACCCCAGCCAGTGGAATAGCCAACAGAAAAACAAGCGGAGAAAGGAAGCCCATCATTTCACCATTCCTCTTCGCCTCAGGTAGGTCAGTATGATGTCTTCAAAGTTCTCCGATGTTATTGTGCGGATGTAGTTGATGCCGTAGCGGTGCGAGAACTGCTCTATGTCTTCACAGAAATCAGTGACGGCTTGTTCATAACGGCGAAGAAGGGCAGGGGAGATGCTGATTTCCCGCTCAGCTCCTGTTTCTGAATCTATGAGTTTGAGGTCACCTACCATACTTGGGCGTAACTCTTCGTCATCCAGCACGTGTATGAGGCTAACTTCGAACCGTCGAGAAAGCAGGTTCAATATTCCCTGCTGGTAATCGGAATCGAAAAAGTCCGAAATAACGATGGCAATCCCTGGGGTACGGGTTCTCAGGGTAAAGTCTTTGATTGATGCAGCCAGATTGGTCTCACCTTCGCCTTGAAGTCCCTTCAGCCAGTCAAAAATCGGGAAAATATGGCCTTTTCCACGTTTTGGCGATAGTGTAGCAGCCGTTTGGCCGGAAAGAGCTGCAAATCCGACCCTGTCGAATCCTGAGAGCGCCATATAACCAAGCGCAGCAGCGGTTCGTTTTGCATAGAACAGCTTTGACTGCTCACCAAAGGTCATGGACTTGGACGCATCAATCAACACATAGACATGCAGGTCTTCTTCCTCTACATAGAGCTTGAGGAACAGCTTTTCGAGGCGGGCAAAGACGTTCCAATCCACCCGGCGGAAGTCATCACCGATGGTATAGTTGCGGTAGTCAGCGAATTCGACCGATGCGCCGCGTTTACTTGACCGACGCTCGCCGCGCATCCGGCCAGGAAAGACACGTTTAGCCACGAGCGATAGCTGT
>JAKPFN010000087.1 GCA_029551395.1 Armatimonadota bacterium
GCTCCAAGGGGATAAGCGGTCAAGTACCGTGCCTTTGTGTAGAGTCGATATACCTTGATAGGCGGATGAGCCAACAGAGACAAGAGCGCATCAAGCTCCTGCTCAATGCGCTCCTTGTCCGGATAGTAAATACGTCCCTCAAGGGCAAACTGACGGGGTTCATAGGTTGGTCTACCTGTGGTCACGGCACCATCTCGACCGACCAGCTGCTGATAAGGGATGGATATGCCAAACGGGACGTGTTTCAGGATAATTGTCTCAGGTAGGAGTCTTTCTATACCTCTCACATTGATTAGCTTAATCATCGTCCACCCCTCCCTCTCAGTTGGTCATACACCTTCCTAGCTAACTGCTCCGCTAATCGGTCAATGTTCAAGCTGTCCGCAGACGCCCCGTGCACCACGACTGCACCCGGACTGATGTTGATAGTCACCCCGGCCGGGGCCGCTCCCGCAAACTCCAGCTGATTGAAATTAGGTAACCGTTCATGGAGGATTTGCCTAATATCCTGGATCGGAGCCACAATCGACCCCAGGTGAGCTAACGGCGAGAGCAGGTCCACCAGTAAATCACGAGTTGGTCCCGTGATCTCCGATACCTGACGACCGCCGGAACTGCTTCTGTCTCTATCCCTACCCTTATCACTATCGTCATCTCCGACAAGACCGATTTTATGTTTTTTCAGGTCTTTAAAGGGTTTCCAGCCAAATATCGAGATGGACGCCAAGGCGTCAATAATACCATTCCACAACCTCAGAATGCCGTTTATAATTGGTTTAAGGATCGCGTCGAACAGCGTAACAACAGGGCGTAGTACGGCACCGATTAGCTCCATAGCTTTAGCAAAAGCCTCAGTCTCCATTAACAGTGACAAGAACACATCCTGCCAGTTACCTGATCTGATCGCCTTACCAACCTTCATTATAGAGTCTGCGGCGCTTGTAACCGCAGATACAAGCCGATCCATTGGCGACCGAACTGCATCTAATGCTTTCTCCCAAGCCGATTTCTGTTCCTCCGCGATTTCCTCTGCTAGTTTGGCCATTCGTAGGCTAAATACGGCTTCAACATCAGCAAGGTCAGCCCCCAACTCTTTCGCCCGTTCGATTGCTTTTTCATAATCCATTTGGAGCAGGGCTTCTCTGTCATCGATGAGCATGAGGTACTGCCTACGCCACTCTTCCTCGAACGCTGTGCGGTCTCTTTCCTCAGCTTTCCTGGGGGCGTCTAAAGCTTCTTGTAGTTCTTCACGGATCTTCCTAATTTCGGCAGCAGTAGCCTGCTCGATGGCAAGAATCAGTTCTTGGTTGCCCTGGGCCAACTCGATCTCCTTAGCTGCGATGCGCTCCAGGTCCGCTATGCGGTCTTCCGCACGCTTTCGGAGTAATTCTTCTTCGCTGGCCGTTGCCTCAAACAGCCGGTCCTGCCAGCTCTTAAGGCGATCTTCCTGCTCTTGGAGCTTGCGGTCCTCAAGAGCCTGTAGATCGTTCGCTAGTTGTTCATTGATTTGCTCAATCGCCTCAGCCAAGGCGTTTTCGATATACTCAACGGCTTCAGCGTTATCTTTGACAAGCTCGATTTCTGCTTCGGCGCGCTTCCTTAACTGCTCAATCCTGTCAGTCGCCTGCTTGCGCAGCCGGTCCTCTTCCGAGGCGTGGAAGTCGAAAAGGATGTCCTGCCACGACCTAAGAATATCCTCTTCTCTTTGG
>JAKPFN010000056.1 GCA_029551395.1 Armatimonadota bacterium
TAAGTAGCGGTGTCGGTATTGCCGCTCAGATACGCATTCCAAAGCTCTACCTGAGAGATATTCCTGAACTCAACCTGACCGCCGGCTCCGACGATCTTCAGAACAAAAAATCCGCCAAAGCAATACCAGGGAGGCTCAAACTCCCTGTTGACCACATGGAACGGATTGTTGATGCTCATGGAACCTTCTACCTGGTCAGTTTCGAGGTCATCCCAGGTTGGGTCGGTGACTTTGGGGAATACCCAGTATCCATTTTCATCGACATTACCCATGAACTTCGGTCTGTCAGGTACAAACTTCGAGCCATGAAGGTCTCCCTGACCAAAGATAGGCTCGGTTATCTGGTAAGCATAAATAGCAGCGTTTTTCAGCGGCTGATCGTTGACATCGAGCACCAGAAGCCTGTTTGTAGCAGGACAGCCGGTGACTGCATCGCATCCCCGGTGTCTCTTGTCGCGCTCTCCTGCGGTCTTATGGATCATACCTGCTATGTATGGGTCCAGCCACCAGTGACAACTGACCATCATAGTGTCATAACCAAGCCCCAGCATGTCTGTCTGGTTAAACATAGGTATACCGGGCAGTATGCCAATGCCATCAGGATTCAATGCAGGATATAAATGTGTGCCTGCATAAGCCTGTCCATTTGGATCTTTCAGATATACATTGTAGGTTATATGCGGATGACCATAGAGGTCAGGAGTCTCAAGCCCATGTACCACCTCATGTATTATTGCCGGATCGTAGTCCAGCGGTGAGTGGTTCCACGGTTCTACACTGCCAAACCAGTCATCACAAAAAGCCTCTCTCTCCCAGAAACCAGGTTCGTCATCGATCCATTCACAAGTCTGAGGGAAGTAATCATCCACTCTTATAGACTCTTTGATGCCCATTGGACTGGTAGTGGGAAGCACTGTTTCATGCAGTAGTTGGTTGAGCCTGTCTATCTCAGCATTTGCCCAGTCAAAGTAGCTGAAAGAACCGATATAATTGATATCCCGGTATTTGTATGTATCAGCAAACAACTGCGCGTCATATCTCCACATAAATGCCATAGCAGTATTCAGTTCGCATCTTTGATTGTTGGCTTCGCAGATTTCGTTCTGGGTATTGTCCGGGTCTATTGTTACTCGCACAAATACCGGATGTTCTCCCTGACTCTTCCTTGGCCATGTCCAGGTGAAAGTTTTAGTTGCTGTAGCGCCTGGTTTGAGAGATCCGATATCTGCTTCAGTGGTATATTTCACTGTGTCTTCAGCATCCAATATCTGGTTTTCGTTGTTATCTGATACCAGCTCGAACCTAATCTTATTGGCAGCAGAAAGCTGGTAACCAAAGTTGCCGTAATGAACTACTGAAGTGACAGTTTCTCCCTCACTGGGCCATTTCTTACCTCCTGCAGGTTCAGGATTCAGAAAGCTGCCTCCGTAGGGCCATTTTCTGGATCCGTCATTACTGTATCTGGGATACCTTTCCACATACATCAGGTTAAGGTCCGGCTGGTTCCAGTTTATGACGTTCAGCGCATAAGTTGCGGTCATGTCTCTGAAACTTGCTGTGAGAGTAGCACTTCCTATCAATTTGCCGGTCACCAAGCCCCTTCGAGCAGAATTCGGAGAATTATCCACTGAGGCTACATTGGTATTATTAACGGTCCAACTGATGAAAGGCTTAGCGTCAAAATCGCTCCACTGGCCGTAACGAACATCGAAGTTGGTGATTCTCTCCCAGTCGCCTTCCTACCTCAAAGCCTTCAGTCCGAATTGTTTTTGTGCATTTAGCACGACTCTTGGATCAGAAGGCAGACCATTGGAATCAGGATCTATCTCTATCTTTACATAAGGAGCGGTCCTGAAGTAGTCTCTATAGACCATAGATATCTGATTTGGCCCAAGAGACCCTGTGACGTTGTTTCTTACGATAAGTTCATCCATGACTGCGTTTGCGGACACATCACCTACATAGACCTTCTTATCAGCCATAATACTTGGGTTCATATAAGAAGTTCCGCCGTAGACGACGCTATCTACACAAACATGGTCAACCCACAGCCCCAATCCCAGAGGCTTATTGTTATAAGTAGTCCAAGAACATGCAACATGATGCCATCTTCCTGATTGCCAGTTCGATACATCGATGCGGGAAGAAGCCACTTTAACAGGGCTTCCACCTGCCATGACGAATCTAAGGAAATTCCTGGCAGATTTTTCTATCAGGATCCCGTTTGTCTCGGGATCACCGATCTTGAGGAAGATATGCCTCGTGTTGTCGTTTCCATTCCAGTCAGGTTTGATCCAGAAGCTGATCATTCCATTGTTTTTATTGAGAGCAGTGCTGGTAAAGCCGACTGAAGTAGTCAGTGAAACACCATTCCCATAGGTTCCTGGTGCATATGGCAGTGTATCTGCCGGAGTAGGCACTTTGACGCTGTTTGTGATGCTTGCATCGGTGAACCATGCAAGTGTTGCTTCTTGTGCAGACAATAATTGTGGTGCAACAAGAAGGAAAAACAGCGATACCAGGGCAAGACGCTTCATCATTTACCTCCTGAAACAAAAAAAGCGGTGCTTTCTGTTGGCATAATTGCCGCTATCCCAATACCAAGCCACCGCCCATACCCATTTGTTCTCTTATTTCATATAACTTACCAACCAGCTGCAGGTGCGTCTAATTAACTGGCAAATTAGAAAATTATGGGCATGTGAACTATCTGTATGACTACTAATCAGATAATAGTGTTCCATACAATTGGACTGCAAGTTGGTGAATTTTGACACATGCAGGCAACTTATATGTAAAAGAGGGCGGAATTGCTTAAGGTTTCAAGCAGAGTGGTTGTATAATTCAAATCCAAGGCTGTTCCATCAGCTTAACTAATTTTGAATGGTATCACCAGCAGCAAGACAGGCGACTAGTCCTGATGCTTGTATAAAAAATTGCCCCGGAAGGTTTTTTCCAGGGCAATTGGTTATGTCTTTATACAGTGCGACGCTACTCTTTGTCTTTAACGATAATCGTCACCAGTTCATGTTGAGTAATCGGATCATCATCGACATTGATCGTCAGCCAGACATAGTGTTTGCCTTTGGAAAAGCCGTCGAATGTGTATTCATACGTCTCAGGCTGGCTTCCGTGACGGAACTCGAACGTTTTACCATTCAACCTGCCGACTACCTTGACCGGTTTCTTGCAAGGATTGTATAAGAACATTAGCTGATTGCCATCCAGGTCTGCATCAGGACTCAGTTCCCCATACTCCTGCTTAACTGAGACCGGCTTGAGGTCTGATAGGTACGTAACCTTCCCATTCGCATCGATGACCTTGGTGTCTACCCAGGCGCAACCGTCGCCGTAGATACCGTTGCCGCCATCGTTAGTGACCAGTTTCAGTTCTTTGACACCGGAGATGTCCTGCTTTACGTGCCTGTACATTCCGCCGCCCTTCAAGACTGGGCTGGAATATATTCTCTTGCCGTCTGCTATCAACTCGAACCCGACGCTGCCTGACCTGATTTCCGCATTAGCCTTTCCCGCAATACCGATGAGGCTTTCAAAGGTCTTATACTTGCCGTCAAGATTGTAGACTATCTCCGAACGAGGGTGAGTGCCAAGCCCTTTCTCGAAATAGACCGGATCCTGTTCTAACACATCGACCTGAACTGTGACCTTCTCTCCGGGAGCTGCATAAATCGGCCTTTCAACAATGTCCACGCTCCACTTTTTGGCACGGAACATCCTGCCGATTTCTTTGGCATCTTCAGCAGCGCCATCAGCTACGGTAAGATGGGAGAATCCCCAGTCGATGAACTGTTCGGAAATGTTGACTCCAGACTGCTCTTCGATAGCATGAATAAACAGGCTCCTATTGCACAGAAGATCTACCTGTCTTTCTTCCGGGGAAAGGGTGAAGTACCATCGGAAGACCTTCTTCATTGGTTCCCATCCGACTTGCTTTACTATTTCAGCGAATTTGTGATGGAAAGCATCACCCAGCCAACCGCCTTTGAGCATCCGGTCAACGGTGTCTTTTTTTGCAGCCTGCATGAGGTAGATATCCGTTACTCTCATCCCTCCAGGCTTGCCATAATCGCATCTATAACCATCCAGATAGACAACGCTTTTATTTGTTTCGTAGGTATAGTCGTTCTTGAAGTTAGCCCAAAACTCGGTATCCCACCACCAGAGGTTTCCGTAGCTGGGGCCATAACCCAGGTCAAAGTCGTGGCTAATCTCATGCGTAATCCCAAACGAGCAGTCGCCTTTGTTGATACTGTCGTTGATTGTTGAGGTGATATATTTGCTGTACCAGAGGATAGGATTACCTGCAACTGCCCAACCGCCGGGATACTCATCTACCGATAGAACAGTTATCTTCTCACCATCATAAGGAACCCTGCCTACAAGATCAGCCAGAGCTTCGTATGCTCTATCCAAATCAGCTAACCATGCTTCAGCATCATCGAGACACTTCATCTCGTCGGCTTTTAGCTTCAGGATGATGTGCTTGCCTTCCAAAGAAACCATTTCCGGTGCTTGAGCTTCATCCGCAGCAAAAACCGGCAGCACAAATGCCAGAAGCGCAAAGAATACCAGTAAACGTACCATGTTTCCCTTTCCTCGTGCAATATTAAGTCACGCACCAGAGAATTCACCATACTGTGACTAATCTGGTGAGGTAACAATTGATGGAGCCTATTTGGATGTTACTACGCTATCTCTACCAAGTCAACTTCATGCGAGG
>JAKPFN010000070.1 GCA_029551395.1 Armatimonadota bacterium
GTAGTTTTTTGCTTATGTAAACGGATTGCATAACTGGTAAATACCATATTTAGCACTGTGCTGAGTCCGGCGGTCAGAATAAATACCCACAGAACACCGATAAGTCCATAACCAGCTTCCAGAGCCCAAATTCCCAGTCCCAATCTGAGTAGGCTTCCAATAAGGTTCGATACTGCTATATAGAACGATCGTGCCAGAGCAATTAACACACCTTCAAGTAACTCGCCAACTCCTGTTATTGCCAGCGAAATACTCATTATAAAGATGCCCAGGGTGACTGTATGGCCTCGATTTAATCCATATCCTATTAAGCAACAAGCTATCATCGAGACCAGAATAGTAAAAGCTCTTATCTTTGCTGACTTTAGAAGAAAAATACGTGCTGTTCCGGGGTCTCTGCCGATCTCTCGTGCTACTACCTGGCGCACGCCAAATAATGCGATGATGAGGAAGTATCCGATGAATGTAGTGATGAAATTATAACTGCCAAAGTCAGCCGGTCCAAGTATGCGGCCAATGATCGGGCGGTAGATGGCTCCGACGAAGATGATGATGACAGTAGAGGTCGCAAGCCAGAACGAATTAGCAGCAAACTGTTTAGCTCTTCCCAAGAGAGCCTCCAGCTGTTAATAGGTATTTCTCGTGTTCGACAATCAATTTGTCAAAGTCAAAACGTTCACGTACTGTTGTGTGGCCACCTTCTCTAAGTTTTAACATCAAATCACGATCATTAGCCAAGCGTTTTATTGAATATGCTAATGCTAGATGATCTCCAGGGGGGACTGTAAGAGCGTTCACTCCATCAATTAGCATCTCTGCTGCGCCTCCAACAGTCGTAGCTATAATTGGGAGTCCAGCAGCCATAGCTTCTAATAATACCACAGGAAACGGGTCTACCCAGATTGATGGAAATATATAAATGTGATGACTATGTCTAAGGTCAGCTAGCTTTTCCCATGAAAGATGCCCAAGATAGTTTACCTTATGTGTTAATCCTCCTGTATCAATCTGTTGCTTAAGTCTAATTATTTCGTCCTCTTTACCATAACCAGCGATGTTTAACTCAAATTGAGGTGCAGTCTTATCTTTTTTCAACTCAACTGCTGCCTGTATGGCGATGTTAATGCCCTTTTCTTCGCATATTCGCCCTGCGAATAAGATTCTTATTATTCTGGTATCTGGTAATGCAGGGATTGTTTTTGGAACGCGCACCCCTCTATTCAGTATGAATACTCTTTCAGGTGGCAAACCAGCGTTAATATGCTCATCATATAAACAACGACTGTTGGGAAGAAACGTCCCTTCAGATAATAACAATTCAGGATTGGCGATATTAGTTATTAATCTACGTATTGATTTTCGGATTAGATTACACTTGGTATAGAAGTTCAATGACTTCAATAACCAGCGTTCTCCTAAAGAAAACACACAAGGTATTCTATTCTTATGTAAAGGAATAAGAGGAGCTATAGTTAAGTCATCTAGGTTCCAGATGTATGCTACATCAGGTCTAGTACTGCTTATGATTTTTGCAACTGTCCTTGCATTATATCTGCTGATACTGTTTACTCTACTATGTGCTGCTAAATACTTCCAAGGGCGTTTTATTTTTCCAAGGAACATATCAGTGGTAATTTCATCTGGTATATAACGCAACACCCTATATATATGTCCATCAACAACCGGTGATGAAAAGTTATGCATTGAGGTAATGATCGAAACATCATGTCCTCGGGACTGTAATGCATTAGCTACCTCTGCACACCGAAGTTCATAACCTCCTTTATAATATGGCGGAAAAAGATTAGATAAAAAGAGTATCTTCATCAAGCAATGCCTTCATATATGCTTATCTGCGGTGATTTATGTTCTATGGAAGCAATGCTCAAACAATCATTTGATTGTTCTTGATCCTCCATTCTCCACATAACATCTATACAACCCCACATAAAAGCTGTACATACAATATAATACAATTGATGTAGGAACATCATTGCTGCAATTGCTGATAACATGTATGCGATGTATCCTGCAAAGAATGAAAGTGCGAGCATTTTTCTTAGCGGATTTTGAGTGCGAATATATAGAAGTAGTGATCTAATCAAGAATGTAATCGAAAGCCACGCAAAGCTTATTACGCCTAACAATCCGTAGATTAACCATAATTCAAGATAGGTGTTGTGTATTGCATATGAAGGATAAAATCCCTGTTGACCATTAATCGGATTAACCCACATACTATATCTGATTGGTCGTCCTACACCAATACCGAATACCGGATTCCTTCTAATCTGTGCAAGAGTATCGCGATTCTCATCCATTCTAGCTTGAATACCAGCATCTCTCAGTGTGGAACGTGAAAAAATACTCACAAATCGTTTAGTCATACCAGAAGAAAACTTACTGCCAGCCGATCCCGGTGCCATGGTTCCCAAGGCAATACTTCCTATAACAGCTATAACTACAGCAGTTACAGAAATAATTGTCAGCCGCATCTTCAGTTGACGACCGGAGAGTATCCACAACATACTCAGTGAGAATATTGTTGTTACCCATGCGCTTCTGCTAAATCCGAAAACTAATCCTATACCTAGCGCAAAACTTGCGATTATACAAAATAGTCGTAGCTTTCGTGAACCGACCATTGATAAGCACAGTGTTGCAGGAAACATCAAGTTGATTAACGCCTGCCCAGGCGGCATACTTCTGATAACATTAGACTCTTCTCCCAAAGCTTCAACTCTGATGTCTGCCCAGGGAGTTCCAAAGAAGATTTTTGCATTGGTACCCAGGAAGTATTGGACAACAATAAGTAATGAGACAATAGATGCAATGACCATGCCTCCAAATATTATTGTCTTCAACTGCCGTTCGGTTCGTATCCCAAATGCAATAGCAAAAAATAGCAAATAAAGGAACAATGGACGGGCAGCAATGTATGATGCTTTAAAGTCCCAAGCCCGTCCTCCTGAATTGCTGTATGATATTGCTATTGATACAACTACTGCAAAGCAGAAAAGCAGCATCGGCAGGACCATTGGGCTTTTTAACTCGTCAAACCTGCGTTCAGCTCCCATTATGAAAAGCACGATAGACAACATGGCTAAAAGTAGAAGCTCAGAGGCTCCAAAGCCCATGCCTCCGAATGTAAACGGCTTTGGAATGACCGAGTCGTGCATAATACTTGAGGTCATGATTAAAAGCGCCAGTACACCAAACTCGATTCGGCGTGCGATGAGTGCGATAAATAAAACACTGAAGAATGCAACTGTTACCTTAACCGGAGGTGTAAAGACAATTCCGGCTGCTAATAGTGCTGCAGCAGCTCCAACTATAATAAATGGCGAAATCTTTGGGTACAGCCTTATGGCGAGTACGATTGTCCAAAACCCGAGTAGCGCAAACTGGATTGCTGGAGGAATGGGCATATCCTTGAAGAATATCTGAGCTATGATCAAAGACACCAGTGCTAAAACCACCACCGGTATTGTTTTGATCAGCAAAATCTTCGCAGCTCGCTTGTGACGGCGGAACCTGGTAGGGTTCGATTGGTAAAAGCTACCAACGGCAAGCAGTTTTGCCCCAAGTAGTTTAAATATTCTGGCAATCGATCTCAAAATACTTTTCCTATCACTAAGGCCAATCCTTCAGCCTTCATATAATCGGAGATGCAAGCATCTTACTTACTATCAGCAGCTTGATAGCAAATGGCAACTGACAGAAGCACGACTTCCATGATGCTCTGAGGTAATTATCGTGTTATTAACAGTTGATCTTCACCCCAGCTTGTCCGCTAGTTACTTTACGCAGCAAAAAGCTCAGGTGTTCCCACTCACTTGGGTTTAATGGTACTATGGGAGCAGCACAGTGTCAACCGTGTTATCATTCATCTCCACATTATCTGCATCTGATTAGTAATCCGACCTGTTTCTAATGATAACCAGTGTATCAATGTATTTGACAGTAGTATGTTAAAGTGATATTATATTTTTGAACCTCCAATTCCCCATTATTTACTCTCACCACAGGTCTAAACGCCCATGCCAGGGGGTAAATGGTTGATAGGAAGACGAATTTATGAGAGATACAATGGAAGAAAAAAGAGATACATCGACTGGTATGGTTCATACGCATGAGATCGACGAAACAGAGATTCTGGACGCTTATTCCCAGGCTGTAATATCGGTTATCGAGCGTGTTGGTCCATCCGTCGTTAATATAACAATGAAGCGTCCGGCAAAGGCCAGGACTCCACGTGGACTTATGCCGTTTGAGGCTACAGGAGCAGGTTCGGGAGTCATCATTACTCCGGATGGTTACATAATGACCAACAGCCACGTAGTAGCAGGTTCCACAGCCATAGAAGCTACTCTAAATGATGGTACGACACTTCCAGCACGTCTTGTCGGTGAAGATCCTGATACTGATACGGCTGTGATTAAGGTTGACGCAAGTGGATTGCCTGCTGCAGAGCTTGGGGATTCAGATAAACTAAGAGTTGGTCAACTGGTAATAGCAATTGGCAACCCGTTTGGCTTCCAGGCCACTGTTACAGCCGGTGTAGTCAGTGCAGTTGGCCGAAGCCTGCGCGGTCAGACTGGCCGGCCAATAGATAATGTCATACAAACTGATGCAGCGTTGAATCCGGGTAACTCAGGTGGACCGCTTGTCGATTCACACGGAAAGGTCGTTGGTATAAATACTGCTGTTATCCAGTTTGCTCAGGGAATTTGTTTTGCTATTCCTATCAATACTGCCAGATGGATAGCAGGATTGCTGATAAAGAATGGCAGGATAAACAGAGCACATCTTGGAGTGTCAGTAGAGCCTCGACAGATTCATCCAAGACTTGTCAGACACTATGAACTGCCGAGCAATATGGGTGTTGTGATTGCCAATGTTGTTTCAGGTAGTCCGGCTGAGTTGGCAGGTCTTGTTCGTGGAGATATAATCGTCAGACTGAACGGCAGCAATGTTTCTTCAGTGGATGACCTGTTCCGTATCCTTACAAGGGTGCAAAGTGGAGAACGAGTAGAGGTCACGATACTTAGGGGCACTGAGCTCAAGACTCTGGAAGTTCGGACTGGCTAAAAATATGTATCAAGGACTTCACGAGTGCTGTCGGCCGTGGTTCAACTGCAATAACAGGACGGTTGAGTGCGGCTGACAGCTCATCCACTGTCATATCGTCCAGAAATACTCCATCGCGAAGCATGACAGATGGTATAGTCACAACATCTCCGACATCTGCCTTCATCAACCGATCTTTGATGTCTTTTCCAGTGATCAGTCCTGCCACCGTAACGCTTTCACCGAAAAACTCGTTGATAATAGGTACTACTTTCACACGCAGGTTCTCGATTCGGTTCAAGACATCAGCAAGCTCCTCAACAACCGGCGCAGCAAGAGTTGATGTAACCAAAGTTGCTCTAAGAGGGTAGGGGAGGCGTTCTGGGAACCGTTTGGCTGTCCTTCGTAAATCATCTATGAACTGCCGGACCAGTCCAATACCATTTTCTATCTGCGGATAGCCTTCGTAAGACGCAGCAGAAGGCACTTTTATTCCGGCAACAAGATACAACTCGTCGGAAGCCCAAACAAGCCGGGTTCCGAATTGCTTTCTGAATTCTTTTTGCCAGGCTCTGACCTGTCGGATAATCTGACGTGCTCCTTCTGTGTCGATCAATTCAATATGCGGTAAACTGGCTCGACGATGCTTAGTCAGACCGACAGGCACAATCCCAATCGATGCAACCTGCGGGTAAAGAGAAGCCAAATCTTTGACTGTGCGCGCAAGGTGATCTCTATCGTTGGTTCCTGGACAGATGACGATCTGCGTGTGCAGTATGATTCCCCCTTCAGCTAGGGTCTGCAGTTGCTGCATAATATCAGGTGCATTGCGGCTTTGAATCATTTGCTGCCGTAGTTCAGGTTCCGTTGTGTGTACTGAAACATAAAGTGGAGATAATCTCTGTTCGATAATCCGCTTCAAATCATCTTCTGTGACATTGGTTAGGGTGACAAAATTGCCGTGAAGGAATGACAGCCGGTAATCATCATCTCTTAAGTAAAGCGACCGCCGCATACCACGTGGAAGCTGATGAACAAAGCAGAAGATGCACCTGTTGCCGCATTCCCGGACACCATCAAATAGCTCATCTTCAAACTCGATGCCAAGCGGGTCATCATAGTCCTTTTCTATGGAGATGACAGCTTCTTCGTCACCTCGGCGCACGAGAACATCGATTTCTTCCTCAGTTGAGTAGAACCTGTAGTCTATAATATCAGCCAGTTTGTGACCGTTTATGCTTATTATCAGATCACCGGGAAGTATGCCTGCTTCTTCCGCTATACTGCCCGGCTCGACTGAAGCGACTCTACCGCTGTACAACTGTGTTAAACTTTCTCCAGTCTATCTTTAACTTGTTCTATCAGCCAATCAGGGGTTGATGCACCGGCAGTGATACCTGCAGTCTCTTTTCCCTCAAGCCATTCGTTTTTAATCTCTGATGCTGTTTCGATGTGATATGTAGGCACACCAGCCGACTCGCAAATCTCTCTAAGCCGGTTGGTATTAGCGCTGTTGCGGCCTCCTACAACGAACATCACATCAACTTCCGGGGCTACATCCTGTACAGCTTCCTGCCGCTGCCTTGTAGCGATACAAATTGTGTTGACTGCCCGTACTTCTTTTGCGCTTTTGCGGATTATGTCCACAATTTCCTGAAACCGTTCTTCGGTCTGAGTTGTTTGAGATACAATTCCGACTGCTTTATCAGTCCAGTCAAACGAAGCAGCTTCTTCAGGCGATCTTACGGCTATTGCGCCAGATCCGGCGGCTGAAAGTATTCCTTTTACTTCAGAATGCGCCGGATCTCCAATGACAACCACGAAAAATCCAGCTTTAGCCAGCTCTTTTGCGGTTCTATGCACTTTGGAAACATAAGGGCAAGTTGCATCGATGATTTCAGCGCAAGATTCTTTGGCCAAATCATAGACTTCTTGAGCCACTCCATGAGAAGGCATAACGATTCTTTTGCACCGTGCGCCTGTTATATCGGCTGTCACCTTGACTCCTGCCGACTCCAGCCGCTTGACTTCCTGAGGATTGTGGATCAAAGGGCCTAGCGTGGAGAGTTCCCCACCAGACTCCACAGCCTTTGTCACCAATTCTATAGCCCTTCTCACACCGAAGCAAAATCCAGCGTGCTCAGATATAACTACTCGCATACTCTTACTTACTTTCCGCTCAGAAGTTTCAATAGACCATATTCTACGCTGTCAGCAAGCGCTTTCCAACTGGCCTCTATGATGCTAGTCGACATTCCCACGGTCGTCCACATCTCTGATTGGTCTCTCGATTCTATTATAGTCCTTATACGGGCTACGGTTCCAGCTCTGCTGTAACTATGCAGACTTTAACGCCGATGGGACAGCTTATACTGTTCTCATTCGTGGTTACTTAGAGCTATATTTCAGCCTCGGGAGCGAGAAAGATCGAAGCATTTATATTTCGTTGCTAACAACTTGATATTCGCTCCCGCGCGTAGTTGATAAGCCCGCCTGCTGCGATAAGCTGCTGCATAAACAGAGGAAACGGTTTTGCCTGGAAATCCTGACCAGAAGTGATATTCCTGATCTTGCCTGAGATTAAATCGACTTCCACTTCGTCACCGTTTGATATCCCATCCACAGCTTCCGGGCATTCTAAAATAGGCAGACCGATGTTGATAGCATTCCGGTAGAATATCCTGGCGAATGTCTTTGCAATCACGCATGAAACACCTGCTGCTTTAATGGCAATCGGTGCGTGTTCTCTTGATGATCCGCAGCCGAAATTTTGTTCAGCAACAATGATATCTCCCGGTCGGACCTTTTTAGGAAACTCAAGGTCGATATCTTCCATGCAATGAGCCGCAAGCTCATTTGGATCAGTGGTATTTAAATACCTTGCCGGTATAATCTCATCAGTGTTGACGTTATCGCCGTATTTATGCACTCTGCCTGTCATTCAATCTCCTCCGGGCTTGCAATTCTTCCCATTACAGCCGATGCAGCCGCTACAGATGGACCAGCAAGGTAGACCTCTGAGGTCACATGGCCCATTCTACCTACAAAGTTGCGGTTTGTTGTTGCAACAGCTCTCTCTCCTGCTGCCAGGACTCCCATATGGCCGCCTAAACATGGCCCGCAAGTAGGAGTCGAGAACACTGCGCCTGCTTCAACAAATATCTGAGCCAGTCCTTCCTGTACAGCCTGCAGATAAATCTCTTGCGTGCCTGGTATAACAATCATCCGAACATCTGGATGCACTTTTCGGCCTCGCAGCACAGATGCAGCTTCCCTAAGGTCTTCTATTCGTCCGTTTGTGCACGATCCAACTACAGCCTGGTCGATTTGAATATCTCCGACCTCACTTATCGGTTTTGTGTTCTCCGGCAGATGCGGGAACGAGACTTGTGGCTCAATCTTGCTGCAGTCTATTTCGATAACATCCTTATAAACTGCATCCGGGTCACTCTGGTAGACGTTATAAACATGTCTGGCACGCTGTTTTATGTATTCAAGAGTCGTTTCATCCGGTTCAATGATCCCGTTTTTACCGCCAGCCTCGATAGCCATATTGCACATGGTGAACCGTCCATGCATCGGAAGCTGGCTTATCGTTTCTCCGGTGAACTCCATGCTTGAGTAAAGCGCGCCGTCTACACCGATCTTTCCGATTGTGTAGAGGATTAGATCTTTTCCGCCTACCCACGGTTGAAGCTTGCCGTAATAGACGAACTTGATAACCTCTGGAACCTTCAGCCAGACCTCTCCGAGCGCCATAGCAGCAGCCATATCCGTGCTGCCGACGCCTGTCGAGAACGCTCCGATTGCTCCATAGGTGCAGGTATGTGAATCTGCGCCGATGACAACATCTCCCGGCAATACAAGCCCTTTATCCGGGACAAGCGTGTGCTCTATACCCATTCGGCCGACTTCGAAGTAGTTCGTGATTTTGTGTTTCCGCGCAAACTCTTTCATTGCCTTGGCAAGTTCAGCCGACTTGATGTCTTTGTTAGGCATAGAGTGATCCGGCACGAGCGCGATCTTGTCACGGTCGAATACATCAGCCGCGCTAATCTTCTCAAACTCCTTGATAGCGATTGGAGCTGTTATATCGTTGCCGAGAACAAGGTCTACCTTCGCATTGATCAACTCTCCCGGATCGACCGATTTCTTACCACAGTGAGCTGCAAGTATTTTTTGTGTTATTGTCTGCCCCAAACTGACCTCCTTTTCGGATGTGAATGGACTACAATCTGGCTTTTTCTCCAGTGCCGCCTCTCAACCTGCGTTCCCGATAGTACACCAGCTTGTTTATTGCCTGAAGATATGCTTTCGCGCTTGCTTCAACAATATCCAGGCTGGTTCCTCTACCTGTATAGATGTTACCGTTGTCGCTTAACTTTACGACGACATCCCCAAAAGCATCCGTACCGCCTGTTACAGCTTTAACTGTGTAATCTATCAACTCGTGTGGTATATCCACCAGCTTGTCAATTGTCTTGTATACTGCATCTACCGCGCCGATACCAATTCCGGCATCTACGAGTTCCAATCCATCATCTGTTGTTAGCTTTATCGTAGCTGTTGGCATACCATCCAGGCTCAGGAAGACGTTCATGCACTGCAGATGGAATTTCTCAGGAACAGTGGAGACCTCATCGGACATAATTGCTTCCAGGTCTTCGTCCCAAATCTCTTTCTTCTTATCAGCTATTTCCTTGAACCTGGCAAAAGCCCGGTTCAGTTCTTCTTTGCTGCAATGATAACCCAACTCCCTCAGTCTGCTCTCAAATGCGTGACGGCCTGAGTGCTTTCCAAGGACCAGCTTGCTTTCCGTAAGGCCAATGGATTCAGCATCCATAATCTCATACGTCCTGCGGTCTTGAAGCACACCGTGTTGATGGATACCAGCCTCGTGTGCAAACGCATTTGCTCCGACTATCGCTTTATTTGCCTGGACTACGAGTCCGGTAACATCGGCGATTTGCCTGCTGGCGCGGTGGATTTCTCGAGTATTTATGCCTGTTGTTTTACCAAACAAGTCTTTTCTTGTTGCCAGACCCATTACGACCTCTTCAAGCGCAGCGTTGCCTGCCCGTTCACCGATACCGTTTATAGTACATTCAACCTGTCCGGCTCCAGCCTGGACTGCAGCGAGCGAATTGGCAACCGCAAGCCCGAGATCATTATGGCAGTGTACGCTGATTGTGGCTTTTCGGATATTCGGAACCTTTTTACGGACTGTTCTGATAAGCTTGCCGAACTCCTCAGGAATCGCATAACCAACCGTGTCAGGAATATTCACCGTAGTCGCACCTGCGTCTATTACAGCCTCAATTACCTGACAGAGATAGTCAACATCGCTTCGGGTGGCGTCTTCAGCCGAGAATTCGACATCTTCACAATAACCTTTCGCCCGCTTAACGGCTGCGATGGCAGCATCCAGCACCTCTTCCCGAGTTTTCTTGAGTTTCCTCTCTAAATGTATATCAGAGGTAGCAATGAACGTGTGAATTCTAGGCTTTTTTGAATACTTGACGGCTTCCCATGCTCGGTCGATATCTTCATTGACCGCGCGGCAGAGTCCTGCAATGGCAGGGCCTTTTACCTGCTGTGCAATGAGCTTTACAGCCTCAAAATCCCCTGGTGAGGAGATTGGGAATCCTGCTTCGATGACATCGACCTTCAACCGTGCTAGCTGCTTTGCAACTTCCAGCTTTTCTTCGATATTCATACTTGCGCCTGGCGATTGCTCGCCATCACGCAGTGTTGTGTCAAATATTTTGATTCGTGTAGGCATGTGTACCTCCAATATGGGCAAAAAGGTTAAATAAAAGGTCATGGGATCTGAGCAATCTCTATTTGACTACCGGTCAGTTTCCCATGACCATAATCAGGAATTATTTCTTTAACCAGGGCATGAGGGCGCGCATTCGTGCGCCAACTTCCTCTATCAGCAGATCCTTGGACTGTCTGCGATATGCATTGAAGACCGGCCTGTTGGCCTGGTTTTCAAGAATCCACTCCTTGGCAAACTCACCTGACTGAATCTCAGCCAGAATCTGCTTCATTTCGTCTCTAGTGAGGTCATCTACTACTCTCGGCCCTCTGGTGTAATCGCCATATTCGGCTGTGTTGGATATTGAATACCTCATCCAGTTAAGACCGCCTTCATACAACAAGTCAACGATCAACTTAAGCTCGTGCATACACTCGAAGTAGGCGATTTCCGGCTGATAACCGGCTTCTACAAGCGTCTCGAAACCTGCCTGAACAAGCGCAGTTGCGCCACCGCACAAAACAGCCTGCTCGCCAAAAAGGTCTGTCTCGGTTTCCTCTTTGAATGTAGTCTCAAGGACGCCTACTCGTGTTGCACCGATACCTTTTGCATAAGCTAGAGCGATCTCTTTGGCTTTTCCGCTCGGGTTTTGATGAATAGCGATGAGTGCAGGGACTCCCTTGCCTTCCTCATACATCCTTCTGACCAGATGACCGGGGCCTTTTGGCGCAACCATAAACACATCGACATCAGCCGGCGGTACAATCTGGTTAAAATGGATGTTGAACCCATGCGAGAAGAGCAGCGCTTTACCTGCAGTCAGGTTTGGCTCTACTTCATTCTTGTAAACGCGCGGCTGAACTTCATCCTCGGTAAGGATCTGGATGACATCAGCCTGCTTGGATGCCTCTGCGGCCGATACAGGCTTAAATCCGTCCTGTTCGGCTTTCTTGAAGTTATCGGTTCCTGGAAGGTCACTTACGATTACTTCTACACCGCTGTCCCGCAGGTTCTGCGCCTGGGCATGACCCTGGCTGCCGTAACCAATAATCGCTACTTTCTTTCCTTTTAATACATCCAAACTTGCTTCTGCATCGCTATAAACCTTAGCTGGCATTAATCTTATCCTCCTGAATTGATCTCGACTTTTTATTACTGGTGTTATCATCTTTAGGCTTTTCCTGCCCGTTCAACAATGTCTGAATCGCTGCACCAGCGCCGATACCGAGCACTATAAAAAGCAGCAACTGCACTATCAGATTGGCGATACTCGAATAGCCAAAACCTTCACCAGTTGTTATATAAAACCGCCACAGACCATACATTGCTGTGCCGGAGAAACCCGTTATAAGCCCCCAGACAATACCGGACTTGGGGCGTTTTTTTGCACATCCAATCATCGGGCCAAGCGTTATCCCGAGAATCGGACCAACTATGGCCAAAATCCTCAGTATCATGTCTGCTTGCGCAACTGTGATCAGTTCTTTCATGTCTTGCCTACCTTATACTCACGGCAGAAGTTGTATCCACAACCTCATACTTTGAATCATTTATCCGTTTGCACCGCGCATCATGACGATCTTTCCAGTCCGGACCATCTCTTGAATACCGTGAGATTCCAACAACGCTTCAATTGCATCGATCTTGGCAACGCTGCCGGTTACCTCGACTGTAAAAGTCTTCTCACTTATGTCTATGATTTTCGCGCGGAAGATGTCGACTATCTGCATAATCTCCGCCCGGTTCTTAGTCTCAGCATTGACCTTGATCATTGCCAACTCACGCTCTACGGTTGGTTGGTCGGTGTAGTCGATAACTTTGATTACATCTATCAGCTTGTTAAGTTGTTTGGTGATCTGTTCAAGCACATTACCGTCACCATTTACAACGATGGTCATTCTGGAAATCGATGGATCATTCGTTATACTGACAGCCAGAGACTCTATGTTGAATCCTCGTCTGGCAAACAGCCCTGATACGCGGGCTAGAACACCTGGTCTGTTCTCAACCAAAGTCGTTATTGTATGTTGAATTATATTCTTCGGCATATATTTACTCCTACAGAGCTTTGAGCATTAATAATGAGCCTTTAATTCCGTCTAAACCTGCTGATTACTTGATTTTTGGTCTATGAAGCATCATTTCCTCAATAGACTGACCTGCAGGAATCATCGGGAAAACGTTTTCTTCTCTGGCAATACGGAAGTCCATTACCGTTGGCCGGTCGTCTATCTCCATAGCCTTAAGAAGGGCTGGTCGAACGTCTTCAGGCTTTTCAATTTTCATGCCCACCGCTCCGTAGGCATCAGCCAGCTTGATAAAATCCGGTTGAGCAGTAAGATCAACACTCGAATAGCGCTTGTTCCAGAACAGCTCTTGCCACTGGCGCACCATGCCGAGATATTGGTTGTTCATTATTACGATTTTGATAGGCAGCTTGTGTACTACTGCAGGCATAAGCTCTTGAATAGTCATCTGGATACCGCCGTCACCTACGATGTTAAAAACTGCCTTGTCCGGTCTTGCTACCTGTGCTCCAATTGCTGCAGGAAGACTGAAACCCATCGTTCCAAGTCCTCCTGAAGTTATGAACTGCTTAGGAAATGTGCATTTGTAATACTGTGCTGCCCACATCTGATGCTGACCAACATCTACAACTACCACTGCATCGCCTTTAGATACATCCCATATCTCTTCAATGACGAACTGAGGATACAACTCACCATCATTAGTATATTTAAGCGGATATTCAGTCTTCCACTGCATCACCTGCTTGTTCCATGTACTTTCTTCGCGTGGCCGAATATGCTTCAACAACTCGATAAGGATCTTTTTGCAGTCACCGACTATCGGGATGTCTACATGGACTGTCTTTCCGACTTCAGCAGGGTCTACATCTATGTGGATTACCTTGGCTTTCTTAGCAAAAGCATCCAGTTTACCGGTCACTCGGTCATCAAACCTTGCTCCGATGGCTACCAACAGGTCGCAATGTGCCACTGCATAGTTAGCATAAGCTGTGCCGTGCATTCCAAGCATCCCAAGTGAGTGCGGATGTGTCTCAGGAATCGCACCTTTTCCAAGAAGCGTGGTTGTAACAAGGATATTAGTGCGCTCCGCGAGTTCCACCAGTTCTTCGCTTGCATCGGCTGATATCACACCGCCGCCAGCATAAATAACCGGCCTTTCGGCAGCAGCGATGGCCTTTGCAGCTTTAGCTATTTGGATTGGATGTCCTGCAATCGTCGGCTTATAAGACCTCAACTCTACTTTATCAACTGGAACATAGTCTACCTGAGCAAGTGACACATCCATTGGTACGTCAACAAGAACAGGTCCCGGTCTTCCGGTGCTTGCAATATAAAAAGCTTCAGCTATGACTCTTGCTATATCTTTTGGATTTTTCAGAAGGTAATTATGTTTTGTAATCGGCATCGTTATACCGGTAATGTCAGCCTCCTGGAACGCATCTTTACCCAGGGATGTGGTACGCACCTGACCAGTGATTGCTACCATAGGAATCGAATCCATGTAAGCATTTGCGATTCCGGTCACGAGATTTGTAGCCCCTGGCCCTGAGGTGGCAAAACATACTCCAACCTTACCTGTTGCACGAGCGTAGGCATCTGCAGCGTGAGCAGCACCTTGTTCATGCCTCATAAGGATATGTTGTACGTCTTCACAATCATAGAGGGCATCATAGATCGGCAGTATTTGTCCGCCAGGATAACCGAATATGACCTCCGTACCGTGGTTACAGAGCGATCTGATGAGTGCTTGAGCACCAGTTATTTTCACTTACAACTCCTTCATTCAGTGCAAAGTATTACGCGTAATATTGAGATAAATTGGCCGTTTTTAGCTTCGGCGCTTGTTATCTATTAATCGACTACTGCGCCCTTGCCTGCTGAAGAAACTGTGCGTGCATAACGTGCCAGGTAACCGTTCTTCACTTTAGGCTCGGGAGCTTTCCACTCTGCGCGTCTTTGCGCTAACTCTTCATCAGATAGCTCTACATCGAGCCGTTTGTTCGGTATATCGATTTTGATGATGTCTCCGTTTCGAATCAGCCCGATTGGGCCGCCTTCCGCTGCTTCAGGCGATACATGCCCGATAGCTGCTCCACGGGTTGCTCCTGAAAACCGTCCATCGGTAATCAGTGCTATATCTTTACCTAATCCCATTCCAGAGACGGTGGCTGTTGCTGTGAGCATTTCCCGCATTCCAGGTCCGCCCTTCGGTCCTTCATAGCGGATTACAATAACCTCACCTTTGTTGATTTGTTTGGCGATTAGTGCAGCTACGGCATCATCTTCGCCATCGAACACTCGCGCAGGCCCGGAGAATACCCATGCTTCCGGTTCCACAGCAGATTGCTTCACTACTGCTCCATCAGGCGCGAGGTTTCCAGTAAGAATAGCCAGGCCGCCTTCTTTGTGATACGGTTCATCCTCACGGATGACTTCTCGCCTCCGGATTTCTGCTCCGGCAACATTCTCACCGACTGTTTTGCCTGTGACCGTCATTGTCTGTCCGTCAATTAATCCCGATCTATGCAAAACAGCCATCACAGCCGATACTCCACCTGCCTCATGCAAATCTTGAACGTGGTAGCGCAGTCCAGTCTCCGGATCAGCGATTGCCGGGCTTAGTGTCACCAAATGCGGCGTTCTTGCAGAGATAACATTCAAGTCTTCCAGTTTTATCTCAACGCCAGCTTCAGCAGCAACCGCAGGAACATGTAAAACTGTATTAGTAGAGCATCCAAGCGCCATGTCGACAGTGAGCGCGTTGAAGAATGCTGCCGGAATCATTATGTCGCTTGGTTTGATATCCTTCTCAATGAGTTCCATCACTTTCATTCCGGTCTGCTTTGCCAGCCTGAGTCTTGCTGCTGAGACAGCCGGGATTGTGCCATTGCCAGGGAGTGCCATCCCAAGTGCTTCTGTAAGGCAGTTCATGGAATTGGCTGTGAACATACCGGAACAAGAGCCGCATCCAGGACAGGCTGCTTCTTCCATCTCTGCCAAATCTTCCTCAGTGATCTTGCCTGCGACAAATGCGCCGACACCCTCGAACATCTGAGTAAGGGAAATATCCTGTCCTCGATATCGCCCAGCCATCATTGGCCCACCGCTTATGATAATGGCAGGTATGTTAATCCTTGCAGCAGCCATCAACATAGCGGGGATGATCTTATCGCAGTTCGGAATAAGTACAAGCGCATCAAACGCATGGGCTTTGGCCATAATCTCGATGCTGTCTGCTATGATCTCACGGCTGGCGAGAGAGTATTTCATTCCTTCATGGCCCATAGCGATGCCATCGCATACGCCTATTGTCGAGAACTCTAAAGGTGTCCCTCCGGCCAACCGCACTCCTGCTTTTACTGCTTCAGCAATCTTATCCAGATGAATATGTCCCGGTACTACCTCATTGGCTGAGTTAGCAATACCGATCAGTGGACGATTAATCTCTTCATCAGTAAGCCCCATCGCCTTAAAGAGCGATCTGTGTGCTGATCTTTCAACGCCTTTTTTAACTACATCACTTCTCAATGCAAACTCCATACTTGTGCGCTTTATTTATGGTTAAAAACAAAAAACCTCTCATCCTGCAACGGGACGAGAGGTTGAACTCACGCGGTACCACCCGGGTTTAGCCGTCAGTAATCAAATTACGACGACTCACTCGTTAAGCGGGATAACGGCCGCCAGCCGAGACCACTTAATAGGTATAAACACCGTTCAGCATCTGGCTCCAAGGTGAGATTCAGCCACAGCCTGCGCTCCGTTTCTCAGCAACACGGTTCTCTGTAACGCTCTAACTGCGCCTACTATCCTCTTCAACGCCTTTTCGTATGTTAATTGTTTATGTATATTATCACGGACGTAAAGCAGAGTCAATAGCAACTTGGTTGGCTGTCAAATGTCAGATTTCTGACAACTGAACCTTGTGCAAACGGTATTTTTCGACCACTAAAGCAAAAGAGCGAGGTACCTCAATAGATAACCTCGCTCTCATAATGCTCCATTACTGATCCTGTTTTAATTTTCTCCTTCATGCTCAAGTGGTTCAGGATCATCAAATATAGGCAAATAATCTCGCCACGCTCCGTTTCTGGAGTTGCCTGCAAGTTTGGTCATTCCAATAAAAGGCACGTACTTTGGCCGTCTTGGTTGACGTTTCAACTCAAAACCTACCTGCTGCAATGTTTTATCACCTTTTTTGGTGTTGCACTTTCTGCAGCAGCAAACCAGATTTTCCCAAGTGCTAGGGCCGCCCATCCTCTTGGGAATAACATGGTCTATTGTCAATTCTTTGGACTTTTGGCCGCAGTACTGGCAGGTGTAGTTGTCTCGGGCGAAGATGCTCCTGCGGGAAAGCCGAAGCTCAGGCATTGGCCGCCTGATGTGCTGCTTCAACCGCACCACTGATGGAGCATCCACAGTACCTTTGAGCGTTCTAATGAGTCTGTGGTCATAGTGCAGCACGTCGACTTTACCGCGAAAAACTAACGATATCGCCCGCTTCAAATTACACACATTAAGTGGTGCATAATCGCTATTCAATACTAAAACTTCTTGATTAAGGTCTCCGGCTTGATCCACTTCCTTAGCTCCACAATAGCCAGCGAGCTACAAAAAAAACCCGCTATGGTGACAACCAAGCGGGTTTCAGACACAAAGGTCTCGTCTGAGTGAGAAGTAGTGTTGCGCAACACACAGTCCATCCTCCAGAAGCCGGAGACTGTGCGCTCGCATCCCGCTGATGGCTCTCAACGATATTGGCAGTATGTAATCAATCATCATAATCATCTAATAACTTTGCTGGTGATACGAGTGAAGCCGTACCACACAACACTATATTAGCAGTATTCAGGCATTCTTGTCAACTTGCTTTTACCTTACTATTACCTTACAGGCTTAGATAGGTATCAATTTGTATATTCCACGACTAAACCATATATTATGCTTTCATAACCTCGATTTCGTACCCATTTGGATCATCTATGAAGTAAAATCTGCCATTTACCGGACCTTGCTCCGGCCAGAACTCGATACCTTGAGGCTCCCATTTGCGGCGAAACTCTTCCAGATCAGGAACCGTAACTGCAAAATGAATCAAATCCTCAGGCACCTCAAAGTCCGTATAATCAGGGGAATATGCCAGCTCTATTTTTGTCTCATTTCCGGGAAGTGTTAAAAAGCATAACTGGTTTCCAGCAGGTGAAATCTGCTTTTCTGAGGCAATGAAACCGAATAGCTCGGTATAAAACTTGATGGTTTCCTTCAGATTCTTGACTCGGATTCGAGTATGGAGAAATTTGGGTTGGAAATCGGCCATATATACCCTCCGTCAAACGCTGTAGAGCGAAAATCAAGGGAGAAGCTGATAGCCTCTCCCTTGTTAGTAGTTCTTATACCCGTTTATCGAGCTATCTTCTCTGCGGCCCCTGTTGAGGCGGATACCCCGGTCTTTGCTGCTGCCCAGGTTGCTGAGGGTACTGCTGCTGTCCGGGTTGCTGTGGATATTGAGGCTGGCCGTAGCGCTGTTGCTGACCATTTTGCTGTCCTTGCTGCGGGCCATACTGGCTGGTCTGTGTCTGTTGACCACCACTTCGCATATACTCAGGCACTTGCTCCCCAAGCTTCTCCAGAAGCTCATCAGGCCGCTCTGCCAGACGAAGCATGGTGTCCTTTTCGATTAATCCATGAACATAGTGGTCGAACAACGATGCGTCCAACGTCTTCATTCCTTGCTGGCTCCCGGTCTGGATAGCAGATGTAATACTGTGCGTCTTTCTGTCTCGAATCATATGCTGAATAGCCGGAGTGCAGATCATTGTCTCAAAGGCAGCTATTCGGCCTCCGCCTACCTTCGGTAATAACAACTGAGAAATAACCGCCAGCAAGTTTCCTGCTAACTGGGTCCTGATCTGTTCCTGCTGGTCGAATGGAAAGACGTCAACAATTCGGTCAACCGTTCTTGCAGCTCCTGTGGTATGGAGAGTTGAGAAAACAAGGTGGCCAGTTTCTGCCGCACGCACTGCAGCAGAAATAGTAGCCAAGTCTCTCATTTCACCAACCAGAATAACATCAGGGTCTTGCCTCAGTGCCTTGATAACTCCTATGTCGAATGTAGGCACATCCGTCCCAACCTCGCGTTGACTTATAACAGATTTCTTATGGGTCTGATAATACTCGATTGGGTCTTCAATGGTGATGATATGGCACTCGCGGTTCTCGTTGATGTAGTTAATCATACTCGCAAGCGTGGTAGTTTTACCACTACCAGTCGGCCCTGTTACAAGTACCAAACCTCTCGGTGCATGGCAAAGCTCCTTCACACTTGGTTCGAGACCTATCTGTTCAAAAGTCAGCAACTTGTATGGAATAAGGCGCAGGTTCAATGCTATCGTGTTTTTCTGCATAAAAAGACTGACCCTAAATCTGGCCTTGTCTCCATGCGAGAAACCAAAGTCTGCACCTCTCATTTCCTCAAGCTCATGTTTTGCCCTTTCCGGAGCTATCTGTCTCATCATATATTCCGTCTGCTCCGGTTTCAGGTTGCCATATTTCGTTAGCCTGTGAAGTCCTCCATGCAGTCTGATAGTAGGGGGATCGCCTACGACCAGGTGGAGATCAGACCCATCTAACTCATAGATGGTGTCCAGGAGTTCAAATATACTGATCATTCCTTGTGGATGCTCTTCCATTCTCTCCTCCAATTGGCTGGCTGGTAGTTGGTCTTGAGGTAAAAATCGCCTTCAGTCAGGCAATATCTTATCCTTGATGGCAGGATAGCATAGGCAAATAGGCATGTCAACAGCGATTAATGCTTTACTTCCCTGCTTGCTTGACTGATCAGCAGATTAGAAGTAACATTTTTATGTATATTCAGAGACGGAGCGCGTCTTATTGTGCTCCGTCTCGTCTTGCGCATGAGGCGCTGAAAATAATCTTATCCCCGAAGTCAGGAGGGTTATCTACTATTGCGTAAAGCTGAGTACGATACTATACGCGGACTCGAACGAAGGAATGCGGGATTATTTAAGCTGGCTGTAATTCTTGGGGCAGTCGGACTGGTGCTCACATTGGTTGGAATGGGCACGATTCTGACTATTATTGGCGGCGTAAGTATACTCGCCGGTATTGCACTTTTCTTTTATGGTATGCTTTGGATGATCAAACTGCAGCAGGAACCTACCGTTGTTATCTACTGCCCATACTGCGCCAGTAAAAATGATGTGTTCAAATCCAGGAAGGAATTTGCCTGCGATATCTGCGCAAGGCGAATAGCCGTATCTCCTTCCGGTGAACCTATTCCAATGGAACCAATCGAAGAAGATGACTAAGAGCAGCTTCAAAGTAGACATTATCAAACAATGAGAATCGCTCACGTAGCGGATGTCCATTTGGGATATCGCGCCTACAACAGAATAACCCGTCATGGGATTAACTGGCGGGAAGCTGATGTATTCAACGCTTTCAGGGAAGCGCTTGCTAAGATTGTAGAGCGTCAGCCTGAGCTTGTCGTGATTGCTGGGGACTTGTTTCACGTCGTCCGGCCATCCAATTTGTGCATCGAGCAAACATTCAAAGAGTTTCTAAACTTCCGGAAAAAAAGTAGCGCGCCTGTAGTCATTATAGGGGGCAATCATGACTCGCCGCGCTCAATAGATACCGGATGCATACTGGACCTGCTTGGCAACATCCCAGGTATATATGTAGTGCATCACGAATACAAAGGCGTGGAGATACCGGAAATAGATACTACAGTCTTTTGCCTTTGTCACAGAGCGCTTCCTGGGCTTTCGAGTCTGAAACTGGAACCTAATCCTGGCACTCGCTACAATGTGTTGACGATTCACGGCACACTGGAAGGCGTTGCACGAAACTTCTATGATGTAGGCCAGCCGATTACCCGCTCTCAGATTATGCACAATGGCTGGGATTACATCGCTCTCGGCCACTACCATGTCCATGAGAAACTTGACGAGAGGACCTACTACTCAGGCTCATTGGAGTATACCAGCTTCAACATCTGGCAGGAGACTGAGCAGCCGAAGGGGTTCATCGAGTATGACCTTGATAATCGCCAAATTGTGGAGTTTCATAAGACAAATCCTCGTGCGGTAATCGATCTCCGTCCAATAGATGCCAAAGACAGGTCATCTGCTGAATTGAACCAGTTGATACAGCATCGGGTAGATGGAATCAAAGGCGGTCACAAAGACAAGATAGTAAGGCTGATTGTAGAGGATATTCCTCGGGCAGTGATTCCTGATTTAGATTATGAATTGATTCGAAGGCTACGGGTAGAGGCTTTGCATTTCGACCTTCAACTGCGGCCGATGAAGATTCAATCAATTACGGCTTCCCGTGATACAAAAACGGCTATTCCTTTGGAAGAAGAATGGCGTACATTTGCCATGGAGCGCCAGTGTCCAGCAGAGGTCAACAGGGACCTCCTTGTTTCTAAGGGACTTGAGTACCTGGGCATGGCAGAATAACTCAAGGTCTGGTTCAGATAACTAAAGCATTATGCGGCTGATATCACTCAATCTATACAACTTCAGACAGCACCGGGACACTAGAATCGAGTTTATGCCGGGAGTAACCGGCATAATCGGTAAAAACGGTGCAGGCAAGACGACTGTGCTTGAGGCCATCGCCTGGGCTTTGTACGGCGGAATGGCTGTCCGCGGCACTAACGAGACTATCCGCAGCCGTGCATCTGAGGGAAATGCCCCTGTTGAGGTAACGTTGAGCTTTGCGCTTGGCGCGCATGAGTATACGGTCAAGCGCCGCCTGGAAGCATCCGGCAGGACTTCAGCAAACCTGATTGTTGACGGCGTACCGGCTCGCACAGGGTTTAGAGAAGTGACGGAATCCATTACCAAACTCCTCGGTATGGATTATCATGCGTTCTTCACTAGCTTCTTCACCGCTCAAAAAGAGATAAACTTCATGCGAGGGATGGATGGACGGTCTAGGGCTGCTGCAGTAAGCCGTATGCTCGGCTACGAACGGCTTATAAAGGCCAGAGAAAAGGCAAATCAGGACAGACTGGGGCTTCAGCGTGAGATTGAAGGTCTGGAACGTGGACTTGGCGACCCAGAGGAAATCAAACGCCGCAAAGCAGCGTCCAAAGCTGCAGTCAAGGAAGCCGAGAAGCTGTTTTCCGATGTAGCAGCAAAAGAAGAATCCGCAAGGAAGGAAGTTGAAAGGCTCAAGCCGCTTCGTGAGCTTGCTGAACTAAAGGCTAAACGCGCTTTGGAGCTTAAACAAAGGATAGAACTGGACAAAGCGGAAGAAAAACGTGCCGCCGGAAGAATCGAAACGCTCAAGGCAGAAGTTGCAGACTTGTTGGCAAAGCAGGCTGAGCTGGAGTCTCTTGCGCCTCAACTTGAGGAAAACCAGAGGGCAGCAGAAGAATACAGAAAGCTCGCAGAGCTTCAGAAGCATGAGACTCGCCGAAGTCAGCTCCAGGGTAAGATAGATGCTGTCAATTACGACCTTGAAAGGCTTACCAGACAGCACAATGAACTTTCAGGCGCAGATGATGCAGTTGCGAGACTGGAAAAAGCGTTTATCGACCTCGGCAAACAGATCGAGGATACAGACTCTCAGATTCAGAAGCAAAGAGATGGCCTGTTGTCTGCCAGAAACAAGGCAGAGGCAGAACTGGCCCAGGTCAAATTACACCGTGAAGAGATAGCAGCAAAGCGGAAAACCATCGAAGACGCCGGCCCTGATGGTGTATGCCCAACATGTGAGCGTCCGTTGGCAGAGGAGCTTCCCAAGGTTCTATCGGGCTTCTCAGAGCAAATATCCGCGTTGGAAAAGCGTGCTGAGGAGCTTACCAATTATCTAAAAACGCTTGCCGTTGAACCTGAACCTCTGCGAAAACTGGTTCGTTTGAAGGAATCACAGGCCAAAGAACGGGACGACCTCTGCAGCAAGCGTGCGGAAGCTATCTCCCGGCGCACTGAGTTGACAAGCTGCATCGATGAGATAGCCAGAAAACAGCAGGACCTGGTCAATCTCGAACACCAAATCAAACAATTGCCGTCTGGCTTCGACCAGAATAAGTTCAATGCCCTGAGAGAACTTGGAGAAAAGCTCAAACCGGTAAGGGAAAAGGCAATCGAGCTTAAAGCCGCGCTCAGCCGTTCTGAGGCTGTCCATGCAGACCTGAAAAGGGAAGAAGAGGCACTCTTCAAGGCAAAATCGAGCATATCTATTGCGCGGAAATCGCTTGACGAGCTTCAATTCGATGAAGAAGAGAACTCAGCACTCATTACAGCGTATGATAAAGCACTGGCTGAGCACAACACCCTCAGCATAGAGGTAGAACGGGTCAGAGGCAGCCTTTTGGCTGCACAGGCAGCGCTTACAGCAGCAGAAAACGACGAAAAAACTTACAAGAGCAAAGAGGCTGAACTTAAAGAGAAAAGACGCTTGAGGCTGCACCTGCAAGTCCTTGCAGATGCGTTCGATGACCTGCGGAATGACCTGAACAGCAGGACTGCACCTGAATTGGGCGCAATAGCAAGCGAAATTCTCGCAGAAATGACCGATGGCCGCTATACGACACTTGAGGTCAACGAAGACTACGAGGCAACAATCAGAGACGATGGAGAACCAAAGCCAATCATCTCTGGCGGGGAAGAAGACATCGTCAACCTGTCGCTCAGGCTTGCAGTGTCAAGGATGATTGCCGACCGTGCAGGGCAGGACTTGTCAGTCCTGGTGCTGGATGAAGTCTTTGGTTCGCTTGATGATATCCGTCGGGATAACGTGATTGCTCTTCTTCAAGCTCTCAAGTCCCGGTTCGAGCAGATAATCCTGATTACACATATAGAATCCGTCCATGACGCCGTGGACAATTGCATCTGGATAGATTACGACGAAGGCACTAAGACCAGCCAGGTTAGAACAAAGACAGACCTGGAAGACATTCCTGCCATTGCAATATAGTTATTATCTGCACTTCTACTACGATTGTCCTTCGAGTTGGGGCTTGATATATCTCCTGTAATAGATAGCAGAGATTTGCGCGCATAGGATTAGAACAATAGCGGTGTAATAAATCCAGAGAAGCAGCAGGATTATCGTTGCCAGAGAGCCATACACAGCGCTGTAGTTGGCGAAATTGGTGATGTACCAACTGAATCCTTGCTTAGCCAATTCCCAAAGCAGTCCTGCCACCAGTCCTCCAACAGCCGCAGCCAACAATGGCACGCGAGTATTAGGCAGCAGTTTATATATCAATGTAAACGTAGCAATGTTGACGATTAATGGGAGCAGGATAGAAATAAACCGCCATACAGTTCCAAATGCCTTGGAAAGATTCTGCCCGACTAAAATAATCTCATAAGATTGAATTGCATTTGCTGCAGTAGTGATTCCGAAAGATATCAGTAATAATAAGCCAACAGCTATCAGCAGACCGATAGCTATGAGTCTCTGTTTGAAAAATCCTCTTGGTTGACTATCCCAGGCAATATTTACTGCCTTTTCAAGATTGACAAAAGCCTGGCTGCCGGCCCAAAGGAGCGCAATTATTCCAAATCCTGCTGCTGCACTGCTTCCTTCGACAATATCACGTACTAATGGCTCGACACTTCCTGCACCGCCGTCAGCCAAAACTGGCATGTTCTGACTTAAATACCTGATTAATCTATCAATAGCAGCTTGCTCAGAGCCAAGTACAAAACCAAACACTGCAATAGCCAGTAGAAGAATCGGAATCATAGAAAGAAAGACATAATATGATATAGCAGCAGCAACAAGTGAGCTGTTATCTGTGCTGAACTCGTTACTAAGTTGTTTAGTGAAATCTGCTGCAGGCTTTAACCATCGTGGGATGCGCATTTCCCTATTACTCCCAATAAAACTATGTCTACCAGTATACCAAGTGTACCCGGCCTGTTTGCAAGGTTAACATAGGGAAAAATAGGAATGGCCTCGGAGGGTGCCGAGGCCATTCTCTTAGGAAAGGAGAGAAAGGGAGTGTCTAATTGTATGACTGTTCCTATGCTCGTAAGGTTCCACCTGAGAGGATAAAAATTCAGTATTTTTACCGAATATATTCTGCAACTCTTTTGCATCTATTTTGTTGCTCATCATGAAATAACGTGCATGAGTCGTATTGTGGAGGGATGATGATGCACAATCGCCACGGGGTGGGCCTTGTTGATGCCATGATATCAGTGTTTCTTCTTACACTGGCCGGGATTCTATTCGGTGCGGCATTTCCTATTGGATTTTCTGCCGCAAGACAAGCCAGAGAAACGAAACTAGCTGTAGGATTTGCCCAGCAAAAACTGGAACAGGTAAAGGCGCTCGGTTATGAATCGTTGTCTTACGAAAATCTGAAAGTTTATACTATAGATGAGACTCCCAGCACATCCCCTTACTCATTTACATCTGTTGATAACCTTACTTCTTCACTGGGCGAGAGCGCAACCGGCGAACTGACAATTGCCGACTATGCGGCTGGAGTAAAACGCGCAGAAGTAGTCATTACCTGGCAAGGTATAAAAGGACAGAACCGTACAGTGACTATGGAGACTCTGATAGCAGATAAAAGACCCTGGAAGGAGCCTTAGTATGATAATTGGCAGGCTTCAAAATCGAAAAGGCTTTACTATTACAGAGACTGTTGTCTCAATATTGCTGTTCGCCATGCTTGGGTCGGCAATGATATCACTGGTAATCCACTGTATAAGAGGATGGTCGTCCGGTAATAGCAACATAAGTGCTGATAACTCTCTCCATGTAGCGTTGAATAAACTGAGTCAGGATGTAAGAGAAGGTAGTGCTGCTACTGTGGTCGGTAATGAGTTAAAGGTTACTATCCCGCAGTTGATAACAGATGCCTACAGCGAAGAATACTATGTTGTCGGTGGGACATCTAAGACCTATCAGTATTATTTAAGCGGCAATACACTTTACCGAAAGATCGATACCGGCACAGCCGTGCCGTTCGCGCGAGGAATTTCATCAGTTACATTTAGCGTGACGCAGACAACTGTCTTAGTTACCTTTACAAGTGTCGACCAGACAGGAATGTCAAAGACCCAGCGTCAGGGAACTGCTCGTATTGTAATGAGAAATGCACAAAGCTCATAGCAAGAATAGGACTTCATATGACAGTAAGAGCGATAATCAACAGTAATAAAGGCAGTGGAATGGTAGTTGGCCTGTTTACGCTTCTGATTCTATCCGCGTTCGGGCTTTCCTTTCTATCGGTTGCTATGTCAGCCGTTGTAAGCGCAAAACGTACAGATATATCAGCGCGTGCCCTGCAGGCAGCAGAAGCAGGCGTTGAACGGGCAATTTCATATCTAAGAGGTACTGCACCAAATGGAACAGCAGACGGATCATGGAGAACCCAGCATCCATCTGCTAATCCAAATAACCATATTGCTGATACCTTCTGGTCTGAAGATTTGCCTAATGGAGACTCTTTCCAGCTTTGTGTACGTGATGCTGGCGGCGGCGATGCTACTAAAATTGTAATTACCAGCACTGGTATTGCACATTTTGGTGATGCAACAACTACCAAGACAATAAGAGTCTTGCTGGAAAGGGCTGTTGAGAATGTCTCCCCATGGAACAATGTCATTTTTGGCGGAGTTGGACAGGCTGGCAGAAGCATCAATGGTAATGTGAAGATGCGTGGCCCGGTTCATCTGCTGGGAGACGGTGAAAGTTTTACAGATATCGATGGAGATGGTAAATGGGACGACAATGAGCCTTACACGGATTCCAACTCCAACGGCCAGTATGATGTCGGTGAACCTTTCACTGATGTAGATGGAGATGGCCATAGAGATGCCCGTGAACCGTTCATCGATGTCAACGGCAATGGTACCAGAGACCCGGCACTGACAGTAACTGACATTGCAGAAGAAATATCTGGTAATGCTGATGTTGGCACAAATTATAATGGTATGCCGGTAAAGCTGAGAAATAAAATACCTAATCCTCCAACAAAGCTGTTTGGTGGCGAAAATGTAGAGACATTATCGGCCAAACTCAGGGTTAAACATGGCAAAGTCAATATTTCAGGTTCAGCTTGTGCAGGCTATCCTAATATACCAGGCAACTCGGTTAAGGAAACTCTGGATGGAGTTTATGTTAGTGACGGTTGGGGCGGTAACAAAGGCGCGTCAAGTGTATACTCTGATAATGGCGCAGCTCATGGATACGATTTGGGTGATGGTGTAGTTAAATTTCCAGCTCTGATTGATCCTTATCCGCCTTATGCGACTTATGCGGATTATCTTGCTGATAATTCTCTTACTATTACTGGGCCATTATCTTTTAGCACAACATCATTCTCGCTGAGTGATGATAAAGGTAATAGTATTACTTATAATGGATCTTCCGGAGAGCTTCAAATACAAGGAATAATCCGAGTAACAGGAGATATCCATATTTATGGTAAGAAAAAGCCTTTGATATACCAGGGAAACGGAACTTTATATGCTACAGGAGATATTCATGTTCACAGCGATGTGATGCCTAAGACAAATTTTCCCACGGTTGACCGCTTGGGCTTGATTGCTGCTCAAAATATGTGGATTGCTTGTGGTTCAGGTGATTCCCAACTTACTATGGCTATGGTCATGTATGCACAGTATAAAATTACAATCAACAAGCAGTGTGAGATAGGTGGAACCTGCGTATCAAGCTACTTTGCTATGAACAATGTTCCTCATATCTATCAAGTCCCTGAGTTGGTGAATAATATGCCGCC
>JAKPFN010000075.1 GCA_029551395.1 Armatimonadota bacterium
AACTACAAGTTTATAATTCATACGTTCACCCCCTTTTCCTCTGAGATTTGTTGGAACAGCACCACAGGTCATTTGAATGACCACTGCTTGACCTTGCCCGCAGATATTGTGTGCTTGCTGCAAATATTTACTTTTTCAACCAGCTCCATGAGTTAACATAGCTTGGCACCTATACAGCTTTATGTGCAAAAAACGTGCCAATCAAACTGCCGCTGGCCAAAAGTGAATGCTAAAAAAGTAAATTGAAGTGTTCTAGGTAAAATCTAGCAAGTTTCAACCATATAATTATTGAGTTCTGCCTATTGTTGTTACTAAATATCCAGAACCTCTAATGTATATCCAAATCCGTTACTATTAAAACTCAACAGAAGGAATTTTACAACCTGAACAATACATTCCTTTAGCAGGTATACCTTAAATTATTATCACTATTATCATAATGCTAACCTGGCCTTCAATTTCCAACGGCAGCTTTCTTTACACTCAGAGGAGCCATATGTTATCCTAAGAGTTAGTTTACACGTATAATTTAATAGTATGATGCACAGACAAACACCTGTGTCATCGTTCAATGGGAAGGCTGAACCTGTGATTGTAGTGCAAAAGTACGGCGGCAGCTCAGTTGCTACCACCGAGAAGATCCGCAACGTCGCGAAACGCATTGCCGAGAAAGCCAATGGGGCACGAATTGTTGTAGTAGTTTCGGCGATGGGAGATACGACGGACGATCTACTCAACATGGCGCAAGAGCTGTGCCCTATGCCCGATGGCCGCGAGCTTGATAAACTGCTTGCGACCGGAGAGCAAATATCCAGCGCACTTATGACTATTGCGCTGCAGGCTGAAGGCATTTCCGCTGTTTCTTTAACTGGAGGTCAGGCAGGAATAATCACTGAAAAAGTGCCTGGTAAGGCAAGGATCCTCAAAATCGATCCAAGGCGGATCAGAGAAGAGCTGAACAACGAAAAAGTTGTTGTAGTAGCGGGTTTTCAGGGTGTGACTGACCATGCTAACTGGGCGGATATTACTACGCTCGGAAGAGGCGGTTCCGATACCACCGCTGTCGCGCTGGCTGCAGCTCTTAAAGCTGATAGATGTGAAATCTACACCGACGTGGATGGAGTCTATACTACAGACCCGCGGATAGAGCCTCTGGCCGCCAAACTCGATACCATTTGTTATGAAGAAATGCTGGAGATGGCTGGACAAGGCGCTCGCGTTATGCACTCGAGAGCCGTTGAACTTGGCGAACTATACGACGTTTCCATTCTGGTCGCTAATAGTGCCAACGATACTCCAGGTACCGTCATTACGAAGGAGGATCCGACTATGGAAGTGCGAAACCCGGTGCGCGGGATCGCACATGATACTGATGTGGCTAGACTAACGGTAGTCTCAGTACCTGACCGTCCTGGCATTGCCTATCAAGTATTTCAAAGATTGGCTGAGAAGAATATCAATGTAGACGTTATTCTGCAGAACGTTTCTAAATCCGGCGTGGCTGATGTCTCATTCACTGTAGCAATGCCTGATTTGGAGAAGACAAAATGTGCCCTTTATCCGGTAATCAAAGAAATCGGGGCAGAAGACCTTGTCACAGATCAGAATGTGGCTAAAGTCTCGATTATCGGCAGCGGAATCAGAAGTCATCCCGGTTACGCAGCCAGGATGTTCGGTGCACTTTCAGCGGACGGAATCAATATTCTAGGAATATCGACATCTGAGATCCGCATTACTTGCTTGATCGAAAAAGGTGCTGTGCGTAATGCCGTAAGAGCTTTGCATAAGACCTTCGAACTGGAAAAACCGTAGTTTTATAACCTCATATAAAACTGTCCGCCCGGCGATCGCCATAGACGCCGACCAGCCGAGCGGACGGAACGCGGTACTACCCAATCTTACCCTTCATGCTAACTTGCTTCATGCTCATGCTGCTTTGAGCTGTACTGGAGACTTCTCTACTTTGGCCAAACGCTCTGTTGCCTCAGGATAATCCGGCTTGATTGCAAGCGCCTGCCGGTAAGCAAGCACCGCAGCATTATCAACACCCATCTTCTGGTAGCAATCACCCAACATAAGGAATCCTTCAGCGTTCTCAGGATTGACTGACAGCCCGTTTTGGAGCACATTTGCTGCCTCCTGATACATGCCTGAGCTGAATAGAAGCCTTCCAGCATCGAAGTAAGCATCGACCTGAGACGGATCGATCTCAAGCGCTCGAACAAAGCTCTGCAGCGCTTCCCCTACTCTGCCAAACTCTCCCTGCACACGGCCAAGCTCAGTAAACCCTTTAGCGCAGTCGGTATTCAGTTTCGTTGCTTGCTTGAGATGCTGCTCCGCTTCTTCCAAACGGCCTTCCATCCTTGCACACATACCAAGCCCAAGTTCTACCTCCGCCGCCTTGCCGCCGCAATCTGAGAGTATCTTATAACATGCTTCGGCATCGGATGGCCGGCCCTGATTCAGATAAAACTCAGCCAGCTTGGTCCATGCCCTGGTGTCATCCGGTTTGATGCTTGTCCACTTCTTTAGATGAGTCTCACACTCGGCCGTTTTGCCCAGGCAGAGATAGGCATGTGCAATGACTTCGTGAGTCCGTTCATCATCTGGGTTCTCATTGAGCGCTTTTTTGCAGAATTCAACAGACTTCTGATAGTTGCCCAGTCCAACCTGCGCCCAGCCTAGACCGTAGTAAGCCTTGTAACCTGAAGCTCCGGCATCACCTGTCCAGACACCGCTTTGGCCAAGCTGCAGTGCCTTTTGAAACTGCGCTATTGCTTCCTGGTAACGCTGGAGAATGAGATACGCAGTGCCTTTTCCGCAACAAAGCTCTGGATGCTTGATACGAAGCCTTTCCGCACGTTCCGCTGCCGCAAGCGCATCAGCCGGTTTACCAGCAAGACATAGGGAATTGACCAGCGAGAAAAATACCGCTTGAGCATAAAAACCATGCTCGGGACGAACCGCTTCTGCAGCCTGTTCATACCATTCTACGGCCAATTCATGCTCTCCAGCAGACGAGTAAGCTGCTCCCAGGTTATACATGCACTGCACGCTGCCCGGATTTTCTTCCAGGTCTTCCTTGAGCAGTCTGATATACTTCTCGTGCTTCCCTCTTTCTTTCATGACCTCCGGCTTGTAGCCGTAATGGTCGATATGCACGTTCAACCGCCCCACGGTTCCCGATGCTGCTGTTATCGATGGCACAATCTGCTCATGCACTCTACCTGTGTAGCTGTACTCAGGTCTGTTGCGGAAAAGACGGCAGGTAGGATGGATAAACGCATCTGCCGGAGAACCATCAGACCTGTAGTTTCGGAACAACAGCTCATAAGCATCAGCAGTCGGACTCTTCACAGCTTTTTGAATCGCTTTTCTTGCAGCCGAGTCCAACTGTTCATCAGCATCCAACACCAGTATCCAGTCTCCTGTGGCATGCTTTATTGCTGCATTCCTGGCTTCCGAGAAGTTATCAGTCCATTTCTTCTTGTAAACTTTGGCCCCATGAGACTCAGCAATCTTAACCGTGCGGTCTTTCGAGCCGGTATCTACAACTATTATCTCATCCACAATCTCTTTCGCGCTCTTCAGGCACTCGTCAAGATACTGCTCTTCATCTTTGACGATCATACAAAGCGAGATTTTGCCCTCTCCAGGTGCAGATTTTTGAGCATGAGCTTTGGAGAGAGCCGTATTGATCCTTCTGAGTTGCGAGTTGATCTGTTCCTGAGTAGGGCCAACTGCAGGTTTATGCTTCTTTCCCTTCTTCTTGCTGCTTGCAGGCTTGATTTCGCGCACGAGCACCCTCAACTGCTCCAGCAAGCTGACCATTTCCGTGTCTTCAGGATTCAAATCCACTGCATTACAGGCATATTGTGCCGCCTCAAGTGCACGGTTTTCCGCTGCTAAAAACTTCGCAAAGCTCCGGTGAGGCTCTGCCCAATCCGGTTTAGTTTTTATAGCCTGGCAAAGCATAGACCGGGCCGATTTACCATCTCCCAGGCCGTTTTTGGCAAGTGCAAGGGAGTGCATAATCTCTGCATCCTGCGGAGAGGATGTCAGCGCTCTTTCGAGGTATGCAGCAGCCTCAAGCCAGCGTTGTTCTTCCAACGCCTGCAGCCCCAACTGTTTGTCATCAGCATTGTTCTCTATAGAAGTTGTCTGCCTGGTTACTCGCAGTGGCATATCAGTTATCTCTCCTTAGCTCTTTTCGTCTATTCATTAAGCTGCAGGCCGAAGAGCATCAGCCTCTACACAGCTATCAGGAAATCCGCTTCTCAGGTTGGAATCCAGCGGCCCATCGGTTAGAATAATCTTTACAGTCGGGTCTACCGGCAGTTCATCAGAGATTTCCATATCAGGAATAACCTCTTCACCTACTCCCAACCTTTCAAGAAAGTCTCCGACCAGCCTGTAAGCCTCATCTGCAGTGCTGTTGGTCAGCCTTCCTGCGTAGAGTGTCAGGACTGAGCCATCTCCCGGCCTATACGACCTCAAATATTCCTCGATGACAGACTGCCAGGTAGACGGACATTTCCATTCAGGCGCCAGGAACCACTGACTGGACTGACTTTGGCTTATAATCGTTTGCACTGAGTCCAGCGGGCAGTAATGCAGTTCAGGGTCAAATGTCTGCGTCATCATAGATGACAGATCGAAGTTCCTGCCAAATGGAAGATCAGAAGGCAGGCCCCATTTCGACTTGAATATCTCCCAATTGCGCAGGATCAGCTTGTCGCGGTTTATATTCTGGCCTGCAAACGTGCGGCTGCCGAAGTGATGAACAAAACAGTCTTTTGCAACAATACTCTTAAACCCGGCAATCGCTGTGCGGAGACATAAATCATCGTCTTCGAAGTTGCCGATGCCGTACCTTGGGTCAAGTCCGCCTATCTCTTCGACAAGAGAACGGGACAACATCATGCAGAATCCGACGACTCTCCTCAAGAGAAGTCCATCTCCCGTATAGTCTCTTGCCCAGTGTCCTGCAAAATCATCAAGTCCGGTGAGATTCTTCACATCATAAGTCACATTAGAAACATACTGCACCCCGGATACTGCATTGCTCATAGGCCCGATTATTCCAACTCTGGAATTCTGCTCTGCCAGCCTTACCATCCGGTTAAGCCAGCCCGGAGTAACTACAACATCATTATTGAGAAGGACGATATAATCTCCCTTTGCTGCTGCAATGCCTGTGTTGTTCCCTGCAGCGTAGCCAAGGTTGGTCTCATGCCTTATTATCTTGACATCCCGACAATAGGTATTCTTATTGTTTGGTTTTCCTGCATTCCAACGTCTGGCATACTCAGCAAGATATTTGTCAGTGCCGTCGGTCGAGCCATTATCCACAACAATAAGCTCATAAGGCACATGTGTGCATCTCTCAACACTTTCCAGACATTTCTTAGTGTATTCAAGCTGGTTCCATACCAGCACTACAATCGACACAAGCTTAGGTTTGGGAGCAGGATTTGGATCATCCAGCAGCTTGTCCAAATGAGACTTCACTGCCTCTGGCGACCACTGTGCAACCCTGGCCTTTCCGTTTTCAGACAGCCTGTTCCACAACTCTCTATCTTTATATAAGCGGATTATCTGTTCAGCAAAAGACTTGGGATCATCGGCTATCAGCGCATCCTGTTCATGAACAAGGCTCATACCTTCAGCACCAATGGAAGTGGTAACTACAGGCAGCCCCCATGACAGCGCTTCACCGACCTTTCCCTTCATCCCCGCACCAAACCTGAGCGGACTGATGGAAACCCTCGCTCTCAGTAGATAGTCAGACAGATCCTGGACAAACCCCGTCACAATGACGTTTTCTGAAGCAAGGTTCTGTATGTCCGCAGGCGGATTTGCACCAACTACAAAGAGCTTTGCATCAGGTATTCGCTCGAGAACAAACGGGAACACTTCTTTGCAGAAGAACCGGACTGCATCAGCATTGGGCGGATGTTTGAAGCTGCCGACAAAGAGCAGGTCTGAGGTTTCCTCGAACCGCTTCACGGCAGCAACCTGACTGTGGATATTCGGAACAATGTCTATCCTCATGTCAGGAAGCAGGTCTTGAACTGCCTGCTTATCCTGCTCTGTAATCACCCACAGTCTGTCTGCCTGCCGGTAGGTTGTAATCTCCCATCTCTTGTTAGCCAAAGCCTTTTTTATCATCTGAAGGCTTTTCTTAAGCTCCGCTTCCCTCATCTCCCTAAGGAAATGGATGTCAACCGTATCAACGATGATCTGCGTCTTCGGAGAATACTGCCTGATTACCGGTATATAAGCCTCGGCCACATGCCAGAAGTTGATAATTGCATACTGAAACTGCCGCTCACTAAACAGCACTTCATAAGAAATTGGAGGGACGCCATCCAGCCTGCTTCCGGCAGCTTTCATTGCCGCAGGATCGCCCGCGTAGACCTCGATTCCCAAGTCTTCCAAAATAGGCCGATACTTCGACTCCTGCAATGGATTCCTGGCGATAAACGTTACGTGGAAACCGAGCTGTTTCAGGATTTTCAGCATCTGGAACAGGCGAAGCGAACCTGAAGCCTGATCGAAAAATGGCAGGAACGGGTCTACCACAAGCACGCTGCCCCTGGTTCCCCTGCTCGATGCCTTTACCACGTTGTTAGGATCGTTTGCACACTGAGAAGCAAGCTCCCCGCGCCATTTTTCTACGAATTTGTGCCGGTTTTCCACCTGGTAGCGTTTGAAGCCTTCCTGCAGGCTGGTTCCAGCCGTCTGACCTTCATAGTGTATTACAATGCTCTTCGGCTGATAGTAGACCTTGTAGCCTCGCTTTCGCACCTCGAAGCATAGGTCAGTGTCTTCGTAATAAGCCGGAGCATAACGAAGGTCGAACCCACCTATCTCATCCCAAAGGTCTTTTCTAACCATTAACGCAGCGCCTGAGCAATAATCCACCTCTCTGACGAAGTTGAACTTTGGCTCAGTAGGACTAAGCCCCCTGCCGTAGTTCCAACCATTGCCGTCTGAGAAGATAATCCCACCTGCTTCCTGCAGCCTGCCGTTGGGATAGATCAACCTGGACCCTACTGCCCCGCAGTCAGGAGTGTTGCTTGCAAAACCGACTAGTGCAGACAACCACCCGGGCTGGACTTCCGTGTCATTGTTCAGGAAAAGCACGAAATCCCCTGATGCAGCCGCAGCGCCGGCATTGCAAGCCTCGACAAACCCCTTGTTCTCATCATTGAAGATGGCTTTGATACTTGGGTCAGTCTGCTGCCTGAGAAACTCCGTAGTGCCGTCTTTAGAAGCATTGTCTACGACAATTACTTCATAACAAGGGGCTTCGGTGTTGACTGCAATCGATCTGAGGCAAGCCTGCGTTAGCTTGAGACCGTTATAAACAGGGATTACTATCGAAACAACCGGTTTTGAAAGCTGCGGAAGCTCTACCTGCTGCGGAACGGCTATTTTCCTCAATATATACCAGGAATACTGAGTGCCCTGGCCCCATTTTCTGACCAATTCAAAGCCGAGTTCTGCTGATAGCTGATCGATGTCTTCTTCGGTTATCGTAACTCCATGCCAGGTGTCCTTTGGCATTGCAAGCCAGGTTGGGTTAACGCACCCCTGAACCTGGAACTTGAATACACCACCGCGCTTCAAGACTCTGTGAGCTTCCCGAATGTAATTAATAACTACCTCTTTGAACGGGATATGCTGGAAGACGATAAACGAGAACGCAAAATCAAACATCTCATCAGCAAAAAGCGACAGGTCTTTGCCGTTAGTCTCGTAGACGAAGGCATTCGGGACAGACTTCAGCCGCTGTTTTGCACCGCGAATCATCTCCCCTGAGACATCTACCCCATGCACCTCGCCGAAAACACCTGCCAAGTGCTTGGTCATTCTGCCAAGCCCACAGCCTATTTCAAGCACCCTCATTGTTTTAGGGTCAGTATCTCCAGTGATAGTCTGCAGGTCGTCCAGAACAATACTCTTTACGCTGTCCCATCCAGAGGCATCGAATTCCTCTTCAGACTGATCTCTTTTAGTGGAATGGACGTAGTATTTAGCATCCTCAACCGCACGCTGGTTCCAGTCGCCTTTCATTGTTGCCACTACTTCATCATCCGGTGCTGATGAACATGCAGAAGCGGCAGGCTTTCGGCACACGATTATCCCCTGATGAGAGATTCCGTTCTCTGCTGATGATGTTGTTACGTACTCTACCTCAAAACCAGCACTCCTAAGGTCATCCAGAAACTCTCTGCCGTAGATCCGGTAGACCAAAGTATCCTCTGCATGATACTGCGGTTCAGTGAGGAATATGTCTTCATCTCCGTCTGGCTGGACAAGCACCTGGTTTGCAGGCATATCGTTTGAGTACGGTATCTGCAGAAGCATCACACCGCCGGGCTTCAGCACCCGGTAGGCCTCGCTTACCGCCTGTTTATACAACCTTACATGCTCAAATACATCGGAAGTCAGGATGGCATCGAAAAAGTTATCCTGATAGGGCATGTTCTGCAGATCTGCATAGCGGCGGTTATCGAACTTGCCCTGCATCATCTCAAGGACATACTCGGTGTTGTAGTAATCGAACTTCCGGCTCAAGAACTGCGGATGGCCTCTATGCCCCGTGGTCTCGAAGACCCTCAGGTCGCCTGGATTCCACTCTGAAAGTGGACGATTATCACCTATGATCAATCCGAACGCCTGAATAAGCAGCCGGTCTCTACTTATCGACTTGCAAACAGGACACGCCAGGCTTTCCCGAAGGTTTTCAGTATCAGTTACCTCGAAATCTACCTCATTGCCGCATATTGGACACACGCCGCTCCATCTGTCCTGATTCTCTACTGCACTATTTGGCAATACTGATAAAATTTCTGCAAGTGGAGTGTCAGTAGTCGGGAAGTTAGCAGGTTGAACCTGTGCATCATCTACAGAAACTCCTCCCTCAAGGTCAGCCAGGTTTACCTGCGCATCGAGGAACATCGGATCAATCTCCAGCGCCCGTTCAAAATGATACCGCGCCTTCTCTTTCTCGCCGCGCTGGAAATACACCACACCAAGATCATTGTGAGGAGCAGGATGGTTGGGATATGTGTTCACAATCTCAAGCAGCCTGGCAAACGCTTCATCCACATTACCGTTTGTATATATCTCCTCAACTTGTTTAAGCTGATCTGAGACTTCTTGATCCACAGCCTGCCTGCGAGCCTGCAGATACTCCTGCTGCCATTCGATGACCTCCAGCTTGCCTTCCGAATACCGCCGGCCTTTAGCATAGATGATCTCCATAGTCCGCAGGTATTCAGCCTGTGAACCACTGGTCATAGTCCCGCCATCGGATCTCCAGGCAAACTCGCAGGTGACTTCCCTGATGTGCGCAAACTCATAAACTCTGGACATTCTGGCCCAAAGGTCCCAATCCTCGTGCGCTCTCATCTGCTCGTCAAAAAGCCCCACTTCATCTGTGCAGGACTTCTCATGCATCACGCAGAGCACAGGGATGAAGTTGCAGGCCAGTATCCGGTCATAATCGAAGTCATAAGAGTAAGGTATGTCGCTGTCGACCACAACCAGCTTTCCGTCTACCAGCTTCTGATGAGCGCGGACAGCATCTGTGTAAGCCACTTTGTAGTCGCTCGATTCAAGGAACGTCACCAGCGTTTCGATGTGGTTAAGATAGAAGACATCATCATCGTCCAGATATGCGATATACTTGCCTTTTGCTGCCAGAATCCCCGTATTGCGGGTAGCAGCAAGCCCTCTGTTCTCGGTATGGCAGATGTACCGTATGTTCCCCCTGCTGTTCAGCCGGTGTATGATTGCAGAAACATCCTGTCCGGCATCGTTGACCACGACTATCTCGATGTTTGGGTATGTCTGGTTGAGAATGCTCTGTATGGTCTTGGGAAGATGCTCCAATCTGTTGAATGTAGGAACGATTACAGAAACCAGCGGCCTGCCATCTTTCGGTTTTAGAGCATCTTCTGACGGCTCGATGACCTGCTTTCTAAGCCTGTGGCCATCATCCTGCCAGTCCATAATGTGCATTCCGGCTTCATTCGGACGGATGACATTAGCGCAGCAAGAGCACTCTTGAGTAAAACATCTGCCATCTTGCTTTACAGACACCCTTAGCTTCCGGTACATCTCGGCATTCCAGAACTCATCGATCGATTCCGAAAGAGCGTTTCCGAAATGATAAGTATTGCTCTCTACCTTCTCCTTAAAGTGGACTTCAGCACCACCACAGGGATAAATCTCCCCATCGAAGCCGACCATGATCTCCGCATAGGGCCATGTGCAATGATAAGGCTGGGCATTTTCTTTAAAGAGCGGTTCGTGGGTAAACGTAATCCCGTACCAGCGGGCTATTTCTTCGGTCTTTTCTACCATTTCATCTGAAAGTTCCTGGTGGTAGAACAGCGAATCATCATTCTCCAACCGCAGGCTTTCTTTGCTTACATTCAGATGGCGGATAGACTCAGGATAGAACCTGCAGTACATCACATTGACAGCTTCCACTCCCAGTTTGTGAGCCAACTCGACCATCTCAGGCAGTTCTTCGATGTTCAACCTGTTGATCGCACTCGACAGCCTGACAACAGGCCCTGCTCCGGCGCTGTTTTTTATGGATATGAAGTTCTTGATGTTCTCGCAGACCCGATCGAACTTATCAACCTGCATTATCCGCTTGTAAGTCTCAGGAGATGCTGCATTGAGAGAGAAATTTATCAAGGAAATCCGGCATTTAGCCAGTTTCTCAGCAAGCGGTCTGGTAAGCCCGATGCCGTTTGTGGTGATTGATATCTCTACATTCGGATAAGTCTTGTTGATGTAGTTGATAATAGGGACAAGATCAGGATTAAGCAGCGGATCACCAGCCCCTGCAAGGCACACGCGGCCGATATCTCCAAGCCTCAGATTCTCGGCCATCCGCTTGAACTTCCCAAGCCTGATTCTTCGGTCTGACTTACTCTTAGAATAATTGCCTCCGCACATTACGCTCCTGGCATTGCATTTATCGGTCATCAGGAAATTGACCTGATCCGGCAGACTCCGCGCTATCCCTTCAGATGGCTCGAGATCGGGCACTGATGACTGTTTACGAACATCAAACACCCGCATTTGCTCCTTTTCCAGCTTGAAGAGTTCTATAGAGTCCTTGTCAGGCAGAAAAAGCGGCGCAGATGAGAGCAAACTGTTATCTTTATAGCTCAACGCATCGGCAACGCAGTTGATAATCTCACAAACTTGCTTGTCATCTACACTTTGCAGCTCTTTTATCAGCTTTTTAGCTTTTTCAGGTTTTCCAGCCAATACATAAGCCACTGTGAGATTGCTTGCAACTTCTGCAGACTCGGGATTTATCGCCAGCGCAGCTTCAAGAAAATCGCAGGCCTCTTCTGCTGCGTCGAACGGAGCCTGAATCAGTCTTGTGCCGAAATCAAAACAAGCATAAAACTGTGCTGAAATCTGGTCTTTGCATAACTCGATAGCCGGAAACAGCCTGGCCAGGTCTATCTCATTGTTCATCCGCCTCAGGGCTTTTTCAAAGGTTTTACGGCAGGACTTTCTAATCAGCTCAGGCTGTTTTGCAGTCATAGTGCCATCGTGGGTCTTGTAGTAGTAAAGCACTTCAGGAACGTACACGGTTGGAAACTGCTCCACAATCCGCAGCCACATATCCCAGTCTTCTGTTCCTTCAAGCTCCGGGTCATACAAGCCGACTCGCTCCATACATTCCCGTCGGTACATAAACGAAGCCACGCCAGGATTCGTAGCTAAGATATTGTTCAGTACCAGGTTCTTATCCTGGGTAATCCCGAAGATCTCATCCTGTTCGTTCACCCAGGCAAACGCGGAATATGCAAAACCTGCATCTGGATAGGCATCCAACGCAGCAGCCATTCTTTCTAGGAAATTCGGAGCACAGTAATTATCTGATGATGTCCAGGTCAGAAGCTCGCCGCGGGATGATTCGAATCCAGCGTTAAGCGCGCGTGGCAGCCGTTTGTTCTCCTGATGGATTACTCTTACACGCGGGTCTGTAAGGCTGTCCAAATACTCCCGAGTGCCGTCCGTTGAGCCGTCATTGACTATAATCAGCTCAAAGTCCTTAAATGTCTGAGTGAGAACACTCTCAACAGACCTTGGCAAGTGCTTGAGATCGTTATATGTCGGGAGTACAACAGAAACCCTGGGACTGCTGCCCCGGGTTTCGCATTGACCATATTCATTTATCTTATTCCAGCTGTTTTTTCTGCCCCGGTTAGTCTGTACCACTTTCCGATGCTCCTATCCGTTATTGAAAAGGTGTAAGGTAACTGATTTGAATGATGGTATGAAATGCACCCGCTTCGCTACAGCAATTTTTATGCCCGATTTTTAATAATCGTCTCGTAAATAGCTCGTTCCAGCTGGTCTACGGAAGGCTTACTGAACGGTTCTGCGGCTGATCTGGCATTAGCTTGCAAATTGAAGCGAAGCTCCTTATCAGTGCAGGCTATCTTTACTGCAGCCGCTACTGCTTCGGGGTTTTCCAAGTCATTTATCAGAATCCCATGCACCCGGTCTGTTATGTATTCGTTCATTGGCGCAATATTTGACGTAACAACAACAGCCCCGCAAGCCAGTGCCTCTATAAAGACAATCCCAAATCCCTCACATCTGCTTGGGGTACACATACAACTGCAAGCTGAGTAATATTTAGGTAACTCGTTGTTGGGTATGGACTGGATGAAATGACACTGCTCCAAAACCCCGCAATCTGAGGCTAGTTTTCGGTAGATGTCATCATTGCCTCTGCCAATAAATATCGCTGTATAATCCGGCCCAAGGTGTGTGAGTGCTTTTATAAGAGTATCAGCATTCTTTTGAGGATCTTTTCTACCAATATGCAGGATTGTATGCTTGCCAGGAAACTGCTTATCAAACCAAGTCTTGAACTCTTTATCTTCCACTCGATTAAAAATATCGAGGTTAACCCTGTTTGGCAGATCAATTATCCGCTCAGATGGAACACCTCTCTTAATAACAACTTCTCTTACCGCACCGCTCATTACAATGACATGGTCAGCCTGCAAAATGCTGTCATACAGCCAGGATTCTCTATCATCATGAACTGAGACAACCACAGGAACACCTTCAACCTTGCCTTTGACAGCAAAATCACACGGCCAGAACCCTCCATAAGCCCGCACAATATCGACTCCCAGATCTCTAATCCGCTCCAGCAGTTCTTCGGCAGTAGTAGGAATCACCCTCATCCCATAGGCAAATCTTTCAGTTTCCTCTACCGGTGACAGACAGTAGACCTCATCGAAATAGCTTGTGGGATTGTAGTAATCTTGAAGTAGATATGCATTACCTTTGGCTGCATAAGCCTCAAGAGGATCACTCGGGATAACAGCAAGTCTTAGCTGCTTACGCTTAAACCCTACTGTTGTAAGCAGATAACCTTGGTTGAATCTTTTGATCTCACTATCAGAAAGGGTACCGAGGAATTCAGACAGTTTTGCTGCAGCCGGCTGCAATTCCGGCGATACAAGGAACTGCAGGCTGTGTTTCGTGCCTATGGAGTATTCACGGATATCCTCAAGTCCTGCCTTGCCAAAATAATCTACCATGCTCCATTTGGGGTCTTCATGCCCATACTTCCATTTGCCTGACCTCTCTTGCTCCCATTTGCCAAACCTGTAAATAAGGCTGTTGGCATTCGGCACGAGAGATATTACAGCACGCTTAGAAATTCGGGCTGATTCAGTAAGGATATGAACTACCTCATCATCGGAAAAATGCTCCAGAAGACCACTGCTCCAGACCACATCAGCATAACCGTCAGAAAACGGGAGCTTTTGGGTAACATCAGCCAGAATGAACTCTCCATCTACTCCGAGTAAATCAAAAAGCTGTCTGCTAAATTCCAAATTCTCCCGACTGTAATCTACTAAGACCACTTTCCTGCCATTTAGCGCAAGCACAGCCGAAATTGTCCCAGTCCCACTGCCGAGCTCCACTACCAGGTCTCCCGGTTTTGTGTGGTCGAGCATTGGAGCAACCCATTCAGGATACTCTCCCCGGCTTATCTCATCAGCCACATCTTCCGGCTTTCGAGCATTTATTATCGCATCATGCCACTCATCCGCACCTAGTTGATGAAGCCTCAGGTTCACATGCTGCAACGTACTGGCAATTTCCTGAATTTCCCGATCCTGTGGATGACTCTCAAGCAGTTTTTGAAGCAATCTGTCTGCATCCGCAGTCCGTCCAAGCTGGATATATAAATCAAGCAGGTTTTTTGCAATGTCTATGTTATCCGGGGCAAGGGAGCAGGCTTTCTCGAATGATGCCAGCGCTTCTTCTATCTGGCCTCGCGCATGGTTGATGAACCCAATCAAATTCCATGCATCCGCATTACTGTTATCTTGCATCACCAGCAAGCATGCCATATATTCAGCTTTATCCAACTGGCCTGACTGTGCATACTCCTCTGCTGTTGCAAGAAGCTGAACAGGATCGTCATCACACATCCGGATAATATCTCCCATCCCTTCCCCAGTTTCTTGATTGTATAATGCGGAATTGATTGTCATGCGGTGTCTCACTTCCTTTGCGGTGTTTACAACGAGTAATCCCAACAAAATCGCCAACAAGTTGCGTGGTTAACTAACAACATCATTATCGGGATTTGAAAATATGCCTTTAGGTGTGGAATAAGAAAGAGTTAGGTATTGAAGCGATGTTTGAGAAGTCCGTGAGCAGTAAAACACCGCCCACGGACTCGATTAATCGAAGGTTAATCTGCAATCAACTGCCTAATAGCTTCAGCAAGCGCTTTTGGAGTAGGCGCGGAAACAGCCTTCCCTCCAATCCATACTTCAAGATGCAGATGAGGATCTTTAAGCTTCCTTCCAACCCAGCCGATCACCTCGCCTTCGCGCACCTGCATCCCAAGCTTCAGCCGCTCTTTGATATGAAGATGCGCGTAGACTGTTACGACCTTCTTATCGGCCACATATATGCAAGATAACCGCCCATCCCGGTCTGCAATCCTGTTGATGCACCCGCTGTGCATCGCAAAGACCGGTTCTCCTGCTTGGATAAAGATATCCAGCGCATCCCCTGTTCCTGGACGGCTGTAGCCTAGCACTACATTATGGCCTGGTACATCCTGACGGCGGTGGACGCTTCTTCCGTGCAGAGTCCTGTTGTACCTGCGGCCGGAAATGCCGCCCCTGATAGGCGAAATCATACCCGTCTCTTCCACTGCTGATAGACAAACTCAACTAACAGGTTTGCGATGCTCTCAGGCATACTGAACCCCAGCTTTTTCTCAGATAACCGGATGAGATACGCCGTAGCCTCCTGCCTTCTCTCTGCTTCAGAAAGCCCCTTGAGCCTCGCAGCATTCTCTATTGCCTGCTCAACGTTTTCCCGGCCGATCTTAGACAGCCATTCCCTGGCCCACTTCGGCAGCCTGTCCTTGCTCTCTATATAGCTCAGAACAAACCCCGCTATTCCTATTAAAAGCACCGTCCAATCCCAAAACGGCACCGCACTAAGTGTATTCATCTGCTAATCTCCCTTCAAAAGCGTTAAATCATAAATCTATCCCAGCACATGAGCCAGGAATGCCCCAATCAAGGCTGCAGCAAATACTCCTGCAAGCCACTGGATAGACCTTACATTGCGCTCCAGCACACTTATTCGCTCGGAATGCTCGACCATCCGGGCAGGAACATACTCCCTCAGAGCCGCAACCTCATTCATCAGCACTTCTATCTTGCTTTCAATAACAGCAAGGCGGGTAAGGACACGCTCCTCACCCGCCGTTTCGATGCTTCCTCTCACGGTAGTTATCCTCCCGCCCAATGCCGGGCATATCAGTCCATTATCACAACCTTGGTAACCGCCACACCTCCGAACCTCAGCACAGCCACCTTGCGGACAAGGTAAGACCTGCCATCTCGGGCTATGGTATCGTTCTCAGCTACTTCCATATCAGGGGATGTCACCAGCATAAGCGCCGGACGGATTAAAGTAGCCACTTCAGCATCATTCAGGAATGTTCGCGCTCTGGTCATGTCCAGCAGTTGGAAGAATCCCTTCCCGCTGGCTCCGCCATCCACCTGAAACTGCTCCCCATGCTTATCTATCTTCTTCTGAACCCTTGAACCTATGCCCATAGCCTTACTCCACTTCTATACTGAAGATAGGCTCTGTGCCTTTTGTATTGCTCAAGATGGCAGTTTCATCCAGCATAGGCTGCAGGCATTTCAAAAACGGAGCCAGCCTTGACGACCCCTGCTGAATCAGCTCAGGCCCGCGGTCTTTCATCTGCCCGATAGTCACGCCTGCAATGGAAAACTCTTCCTGGTTGCCATACTCTCTGGCTAACTGCTGAAGAAACTCTCCAGAGATAATCTCCAGTATTCCAAGCTTCAAAAGCGACTGAAGCCTTGTGTTCGATGTGTCCAGCAAATGGACATCGGCAATCGTATATTCTATCGCCGGCTGCATCTCTGAGATCAGCGTGTTGATGGATGTATCGTAAGTGGTGTCCGCTGAAGGAATCATACACTTGCGCTTAACATCCGCTGTAGTGATGGATATAGCCATAACTCACTCCTCACTCATAGCATGTGACTGCCAGGTAATCAGTTGCACCGGCTATTATTGGTAAGAAGGTCGAAGTGTCGTACAAAGCCCAATAAATCGTTGTATTTGGCGGGACTGTCTCTCGTATCTCCCCTAGACTGGTCAGTACGTACTCAGCACTGGCCGGAGTGACCGATGCGCTGTAGCCAATCAAGACCATTTTGTTCGTCCACGTCCTTAAATTTGCTAAAAGACGGAACCGCCTCGCTGAACCAAGGTTGATGCTGCCCGTACTTTTGTCTTCCATGGAAACAACCATCCCGCTCGTCCTTGGGCTGGCTTCACCGCCAAAAACTACATCCACAGCCACAGGAAGCTTGTTCTTGTAACTTGCCATTTTGCACCTCCTTCGCATAAAAGAGAAAGGACAGGATACCAGTAGCTCATTTGAGCACTATCCTGTCCTCTTTCACTCTCAGCTCAGCCTACGATACTCCCATAAGCAGTCTGCCAGAGTCCGAATCCGACGTTGTACCTTGCCCGCACGCCGTAGATAAACTGATCGCGCATGAAACCGTTCTCGCTGGTGCTTTCGAGCGCTGCAAACTCGACCGGAACCCTGGACTGGAAGATAACCGGCTTCACTACCCATTTTGTAGCAAGAAGGAACCAGTTGTCGGTATCTGTAAGATACGGCGAGACGATCAAATCCAACCTGCCCTTGAGCGGATTAGCTGAAAGCTTCTGCTCGCCAGCACCTGCTGCTATCAACTCGGGATAATAGGTGGAGTTAAGCAATTCAAGCGCTGTCCACTGAAGGTCAGGAGGAACAACCAGCACATCAGGAATGATTCCAAGCAGCTTGCCCTTATCATCTTTGAACTTGGACATGGCCGTAATGGCACTCTGAAGCGCACTGGCTGAAAGTGCTGCTGTACCTTTATTGGACTGAGTGCCAGATTCCCCTTCTGAGTGGTCTGTGTCAAAGAAATACTGACCATCGTGGCACACAGTGGTGAAACCTTTTCCCAACATAGAGAAAACAAGCTCATCTATGTGCCTTTTAGCCTCCCTGGCAAGCCCCTGGACACGAAGCTTAATCTGCCCGTAAAGATCATCCTCTATTGCAGCCCGGTCGACAGCGATGGAAGCCTCCCAGGTCTTGTTTTTGATAGTATATTCGTGCTCCAGAAGCCCTGCAGGCATTCTTTCATCCTTGAACTCGCGCATCCCAGGCACTGAACCAAGCCATGCGTATGTCTCAGAGTCCTGCTCACTCGGAACGACGGTTGAAATCCTCTCCCAATCCCCAATAGCAGCATCGTATGCCTCGAAGAAAACAGTCTTAAGCCCAGCTTCGAGCAACCGGGGAGTGTCTGACTTTACTACAGCCATTGTTATGCTCCTTTCAATGCAGATGAATAGAACGTATGTTCTGTCAGAAAAATGAAATTGACGAACCTTCTAGCTGGCGAACCTGTCTATTCTGATTCGCACTGTGTTTGCATCTATCGATTCAACGCAGACACCAGCCTTGATGTTGTTTGTAGTTGAGGCATCGGTAACGGTCTGGTTATCGACTATCTTGAACTCAACTCCAACATCAGTCTGAGCGCCATTTCCGGCACCGTCGACGAAAACAAAGGTGCCAGTCGTCTCGACACGGATTTCCTTGTCCCCTGCTGAACCTGCCGAGTTATCCACAGTCTCGTAGGCAACTCCTGCAAATGTCTCTCCGGCTGTATCGGATGAGTTGGTGGCATATCCCGCAGCGTTGATGCTCACCAAAGCGCCTTTTGGGATTTTTACGTTAGACATCTTCAAAGATATCAGCTTGCCGTCTTTTCTTTTCGATTCCCTGGCAGTCGTAGTTGCTGTCATTGCATTTTCCTCCTTAAAAAGCAGTTTTTGGACACTTCACAACGAAACCATCAGCGGCGAAAGTGAAGCACCGCAAGAGGTCTTCATTGCGGCTCCTTAATATTTGAGCTATCTCTGTCAATCATCTTTAGTAAATAAGCTATTAGCTGTTAAACATCCCTCCAGAGCAGATATATCAACAGCCATAATTCTATATGGCGGCTCAATTTAAGCCTCTGGAGGTAGTAGTTTTGAAACCAGGCAGAAATACGGATATGACATCGCTTCGCACACGGCGTCCTGTCGAGACTGAAATAGACTCCATTGCCGATGTTGTCCCTGTTCCTGTGCTGCAGCAGGTCCAGGATACTTTTTCCACCGCGCTCCGTATACCACTTCTGTTCGTTTCACCGGATGGCGCTCCCGTCACTAAGTCAAGCGGACTAGAGATGTTCTGCTCACAGTTCACCAGGAAAATCCAGGCCAAGCGGCCATGCGCTCATTGTGACAGATGCAGCCACGGCATTGCCGAAGCCGGAGCACCACAAATCTACCATTGCCCCGTCGGCTTGAAAGATGTCTCCCTTGCCATACGGGTTGCCGACCAGGTTGTAGGATATCTTGCTACAGCCCTGGTAACATCCGAACCGGGTGCTCCACAGATTGTCGAATGGGGCCGCAAAAACGGGATGACTCCCGCTGCAGCGCTCAGTTACGCTTCGAGAATCCCGGTAGAAACATCCGAACGGCTTACAGAAGTTGCCAATGGGCTTGCAGCGCTTGTGAACATCATCTCAGAGCTTGCTGCAACAACCAGACACATACAATTGACCGCTTATACAGACCCGCTTACCGGACTTCCCAACCGAGTGAAGTTCTGGGAACGGCTGTCCCAGGAGCTCGAGTCGGCTGAACAGCAGAATTATCCTGTATCAATCCTGCTTATCGACCTGGACAACTTTAGAACAATCAACACCACCTTTGGCCATGAAACGGGCGACCAGGTGCTAAAGTCTGTTGCCAGGATACTGGCAAAGGAAATCAGGGCTTCGGATATGGTCGCGCGTTACGGCAGTGATTCATTCCTTGTAATACTTACTTACGCCGACCCGAGCGGCGCTGAGATAGTCTCATGGCGGCTGCAGAATAAAATCTCTGACTGCGAAGTCACTGCAAAAGGACAGAAAGTCCCTGTTTCTGCAAGTGTGGGACACGTTACTTATCCCATCTGCGCCGCACATGACCCTGATGCGCTGTTTACTGAGGTATATGCTGCTCTCAAAACAGCGAGCGAACCACTTAAATCGACTGAATGCCGCCTAGCGGCTTAACTTGACTTGCGTATTTTGTTCACCTCTCTTCTCTCCTTGGAGTGCGGAGTCCACCGCACTCCATTTTTCTTTTTTCAGTTCCACAGAAGCGTTTTTTATCATGAAAGGGATGTTGATTTACCTGCCTTTATACTTTGCTGCGGATTCAGGAGTAATCCCCAGCTTGGAGAAAAGCTCCTTCTCTGCCTCGCTGGCTTCAGACGCTTCATTGCCGCCTTCAGTCAATTCTGAAAACTCGACTACCTTCGGCTGAGATTCAAGAAAAGCCAGAAACGTCTCTGCAACAGGCTTTTCCGAACCATCCGAGAATGTAACTACCTGAGAATCCCCTGCCAGAAGCAGCGCTCTGGCAATGTCCTCAGACGCAGGCGCCAGCTTCCCTGCCCGCTTCAAGGCATCTATCTGCCCATCCACCTGCCTCGACTTCAGCTCGCGCTCAAGGTCAGCAATCCGCTTTGAAAACTCGACCGTCTTTGATTCAGACATTTCTTCTCCTCCATTGTCGATTTCGAATGAAAACTCGATTACTTGGTTATTATCAGACCCAAATATAACAGCGCCTGCTACCCTTGGATTCCTCACCAGACTGACCTCAACCAGCCCGGACTTGTCCCGTTTCAGTGCTGCTGAAAGCTTCTTTGCCTGCGATGACTGGATCAAATTCCACGCTGGAGCCGTAAATACGAGCCTGCCGAACAAATCCCTGCCAGTCCTCCAGAGTTTAGTGACCATTCCAAGCTCAAGAGGGCTGTCTACATGCTCAATCTTAATAGGCACCGGCAAGTGAGACTCCACCATCCGGTCCAAGTCGTCTTCAGTGATCTCTATCCCCCTGTCAGGATACTCTCCTGCCGTGAACAGCTTCGCATCCCGCTCTACAAGCTCCTCAGAAAGCTGTATCCCGAACTTTTTAGCTGCTTTTATGATCCGCTCCTTGATCAAGTCCAGTTCAGCCTGGCTATAGAACATTGCATTCCGAGACATATGTATCCTGGCCCATGCCCCTCGGATATGATCAACAGTGTCGATCGGATACTTGTTGTTTACAGGATCAGCAAACTCTACATCGCCATACTTACGGATACCGTCATTCGGGTCGACATCCTTCCGCCTGCGTATCTGCATAACATCCTCCTTCGCAATTCCTTATCCCGGCAGTTCGAGGTATTCTCTGATCCATGCTTCATCAGGTGCCACAACGCCGCCCGTCACCAGCTTGCTGATGACATCAGCCAGAAGCGACAGATCGCGTTCCCTCAGCGTGCCGAGAGAGAATACAGGATAGCGATCAGTTCTGAAGTTGTAATCCACGAGCCTTCGGATGAGCTGTTCGCGCATCACGCTTTCCTCGAGATCCCTCTTTAACTTCTCTAGACACATTCTGAGGACATCCAGGTGGACTTTTGCCAGGGCAAACGAACCATAACGCATCCCTTCATCAGTAGTCAGAGTCTGCCCGAGAATCGCCTTTGCTATCTGCCTGTCGTGATATTCTATGGCCTGCAGATAACCCGATTCCCCGCTTCTCTGAGCCTCGAGCAGTTCCACTTTGATGTCCTCCGGCAGCACGACAGCCGTCTCCTGCTGTATTCTGTCCAGCACCTTCAGAAGGTCGTCCTGCTGGCTTCTCGGAGTGCCTCTGCTGTAAGACCCAAGCACCGTCGGAGAGCCGAATTTCTCAAGATACACATTGTAAAAACGCAGGATTATGTCCTTACTCCACCAGTGACGGTATGCAGCACGCAAATCAGACGCCCCATAGGGAGACTCGTACCTGGGCAAATATGTGTAGATCAGGAACTTGTCCGGCGGCAGTTTAGCATCCCGTCCAGGCCCCTGCCAAAGCGCTGTAAGGTTGAGATATTCGTCTGTTTCAAACACAATTGAGGCCGGATTCTTGGACTTGATAGACTCCAACCCGATCATCCCCGCATACGGCCCCTTTTCGATAATCTTGTAGTTGATCTCAGAGATGGAAAACCCCTTGGCAACGGCATCGAGAACGTTAAAAAGCACATCGAGTACTGACCCGCGCATATCCTGAAGACAGAACCGGACGAAATCGGCAATCTGCACGTCCTCTGGAGATTCCGAAGCCGCATGGACCTGCCAACCACGCGACAGGATAGACAGTTTCTTGATGTTCAAACACGCACGGACCTGGCTGTCTGTCTGCATCCTGTCGTAGATTTCAAACCCCCGGCTTGAGATCAGATCATCTGGATTATCCGGCCCAATCCTTCCAAATGCCCCAGCCAGCCTGTCCGATACGGCTGTCTCTTTCAGCTTGGGGCGTTTAACAATAGAACGAAGCATGGCAAGCATCTCTTCCTCCTGTAATATTCAATCGCTCAAACTTAAGTGCGGGTGATTATAAACGAATTAGCCTCTCACTCCTTGCCTCTTTCGGCCGCTGGTCAGGAACCTTGCTGAACCGAAATGCCTCCTGCCTTTCCAAACAGCAAGCGCAAGCGCTGAGACAAGGTCATCCGTATAGCCCGACCGAGCGTTCATTCGGATATTTCCTGCAGTTGTAAGCTCATACTCGAAATACTGCAGTTCTCTGATAAGCTGCTCATCATCCGGGATTGCCAGTTCCTGGTTGGCAAGTTTGATGACAAGACTATCGATGATCTCCCGCTTGCTTGTATTTGTAAAAACAAGCCCGTCAACAGCCGTTCCTGTTGAACGCTCCCATATCTTGTTCCTAAGCCGTTCCAGCAAAGGATCACCCATCGAAGTCTGGTCAGTCAGCACTTCCGAAGCCCTGTGCTTATCTAAAAACGCAGCTACCCTATCAAGCTGAGCCTCCCAGGAGAGCTTATGGAACCTGTCCATAGCCACAACCCTGTTTGGCTGTGCTCCAGCATCGATGACCACCACAGCCGTGTAGTCCGAATATCTGGCCCAGTCTATCCCTGCCACCAGCCACGGCTCATCAGATACATACGGCTGCTTCCCAAGCGCCACTGCAGACTGGATTGTGTCCCACGGAAACACCGATGCCTGATCATCCAGAAACTCAGCCTCATATTCCACTGCAAACTGCCTTGGAGTAAGCACTTTTCTCTGAAACTCTATATACTCCCGGCTTATGTGAGGATTCTCCCAAGATGGAAACCTAAATGAGCAGTAGCAGCGGTTGTTATGCGCAGGATGCCGGTTCTCTCCGGCATCCCTGGCGCACTCCGCTTCTCTTGAGCCTGTCTGTTTTGTGCTCTCTGGCAACACAGTCTGAAGCTCTGCCCCCTGCATAAAAGCTCTGTAAAAATGGTTCTTGCCGAACGGAGTCGATATCATCACAAGCTGACCGTTCTTGTCAGCAAGCATTGGGCTAATGACTTCCTCTACAACTGCATCCCTGACATAAGCCGCTTCGTCAACGATCACTCTGTCTGCCGAATGCCCTCTCAGATTCCGGCCATCTTCATCCGCAGTCCGCGCCATAATCATGCTCGAACCTATCAGAATCTTCGGGTAAGGAGTTTTAGTGATTTTTGCCTCCCGGTTTGTTGTGATTTGGTTAGTCATCATCCGCTCGATATGGTCGTATATCAAACGGCTTTGATCATAGGTCGGAGAAACAATCATCTGAACCGATCCCTGCACTGCGATGGCATAGGTTGCTACATCCACTGCAGCAGCTTCGGTCTTGCCCCATCTCCGGCCGCACGCTGCCACCTTCACCCGGTTGTCAGCAAGCATCCACAACCTTTGAGTTGGATGAGGCTCCCATCCGAACAGTCTCAAAGCCAAATCCAACCTGGCCTTGGGACCAGTCATCTTATCCATTCTTTTCTGCTATCTCCCTCAAGACATCAGCAAGTGTCTGGGTTTCATCTTCCAGCTTCAGTTCAAATGCGCCGCTCGATTTGAGCGTGTCCAGGGCCAGTTTGTTATCTTTGTTGTCTCTGAGCGCAGCTTTAAGGTTCATCGCTGCGATCAATACAGCAGCGGATGCCAACCGTGCTGTAGTTGACTTTATTGCCCTTTCCGCCAGAGACAGCGCCTGCCGAAACTCCGGGTCCTGTTTCCACTCTGAGATGGTATCAGGACTCACCTCGATCTCTGCTGCAACATCCTCATCAGGTTTATCAAACATCAGCCTTATGGCCTTGCACTGGCTTTCAGACAGCATTAGCTCCTCCTTCCCGGTGACCACATTATCCAAATATTTTGTTGTCCATAATTATAAGACAACAACTCGGCCAAAAAGTACGGAAAAACCCGGTATATTTTGGGGATATTTATGCGAACACCTGTTCGGTTCAAGATTACAAACCAAAACCTCGGGCTAAATTTGCCTACTCTCGGGCTAAATTTGCAATTTAGCTACTCTCGGGCTAAATTTGCAATTTAGCCCGGAACAGTAGATTAGGGATTTGTAATCCCGATTACTGATATTTAATATGATCACCCGGGATCACAGATCCCTCAGCCATCTGTCCGGGAGAAATTGCAAATTTCTCCCG